>NZ_JBIUWI010000006.1:0-124592 GCF_044743385.1 Pseudomonas sp. NPDC087639
GTGCTGCGCCATACCCACGTTCACACCGCTGATAATCCGGACGGCTGGAAAGTTGGCGCGAAAGCGATCTCACGCTTCTATCGCACCTTCGATGCGTGGTTCGGCAACAAGGAGACGCCGGTCAATGGCTTCCTCGCCCCGAGCCCGGAAGAGAAGTTTGCCGGGCGTCCGGAGTTTGAGCTGGAAAGCCTGCACAAGACGGCGATGATTGGTACGCCGGAGGAGATTATTCCGCGGATCAAATACTACCAGGAACTGGGCGTGGATGAGTTCAGTTTCTGGTGTGATAACAGTCTGCCGCATGAAGAGAAGGAGGTCGTTGGAGTTGTTTATCAAGTATGTGGTGCCGGCGTTTCGGTGAGTGTTCTGCTGATTGAGCCTGGCAAATGAAAACGCCCCGACAGTGTTCGGGGCGTTCTCAATTTGGATATAGGCAAGAGACTACAACATCGTCGGAAGCGACTGCCTTGCATGGCTGGAACGTTGAGGCTTATAGTCCGCCCCGTTGCCCAAATGGCAACTCGGGTTTGGCGACCTGACATAACGAGTGCAAGGGCCATCTGCTTGTTTGCAGGTGCCTGCGCGTCCGCAGAACTGCTGTGTTATGGCGGTTGTGCGCGGGAGACCTTCGGGTCTGCCGGTTACTCGTTTCCGGTTCGCCAACCTGCGTACAGCTGCCACCCATCGTTTGGCGACGAGGGATGTCAGCCTCACCCACTAAACGAGGCTTTACCCAGTGCAAAGATATATCCCCTTAACCGGAATCGACCAGATCCCGGCCTCCCTGCTCATCGACACACAAGCTCCACTAGAAGTCCTGCACGCCATGGCCGACTACCGCATTCGTACCGTCACCCAAGTACTGGAGAACATCGCGTTCCGCGCTGAAATTGGCTGTGACACCGTGGTGCTGTCCGACTTTTCCAAGCTATTGGCGATTCCACTGCGCGATGGCTGTGACTTGATGGATGTGATCGGCAAACGCTTGCAGGCTCAAGCGTCTGAATGAAAGAAATCGGGCAGCCTTTGGGTTGCCCTTCCAAGTAAGGCTGAACGCCTCTGGCAGATAGTCGCCACCGATCATCTAAACCACAATTTCACGGTGAACGCCTGTGGCAGGCGGTGTCTGAATAATTGCCGTATTGGCAACCTACCTCATCTTTCGAACGGGGCTTCAAGCGCGTGAAAAGTCATTTGGAACGGCGCTATAAAAGAAAAGCAACTACCTCAATAAGAAAACAATGCTTTCACTCTGGCGGCTAGGCTTGGAATACTGGCGTAGCTGCACTGATTTGGGTGGGGGTGAACGTCTTGAAATGTTGGAAGCAGCTCAGCTCTGCGTGATGAGGTGCATCATCAGGCGCAGAGATTAGAGTAGATTTGTGGGAATACCTCAGGGTCTGTCCGATTTCCCATCTCTACTTCAATTACGCCAACAAATGCTCACAGCACACTAACCTTAGTGATTGAATAGTTCAAAAATCCACCTCGCCAGAATTTCCGGCGACGTCGTTTCCTTCCGAAGCTGCTCAACACCGCGATCTCTCGCAACAAGGGCAAATTTGCCCGAGTCAGAGATCTCAATATAGGGAGCACCAAACTCCTCTATTTCAGTCCCTAAGGGAAACACCTTATAGGGTTTCCCTTGCTCATTCGCGTAATTAAAAAAACAATGAACTACTTGCTCAAGCTCCACGGATTCCACTTACAGTTTCCTTTATGGATTTGATATACCCGTTCAGCAACAGGGGAAGGGGACAGGTTTATTTTCAACCTGCGAAGTCAGCGTAGGATTTCGTTAATTTTGACCGGCCGTATCAGCCCGACGTCAAGACCCCGACCAAACGTGTATTCAACGTACTTTTCAGTCTCTGCGATGGGGGAAACGGAAAACGGGAAAGACCACGTTCTCGGAGCAATACTCAAACATTAAACGCACCCACCATTCAAACTTGTGCTTTCGGCTTAAAATCATCAACAGTTTTATTCCGCTCACTCATTAGAAACATTACGACTTTGGAGTCGAACCCTATCAAAAACTGAATAGCATCATAAATTTTCCACCCATGCAGGTTTGGTTGATCAATGATGGAGGTCAAGTGTTCCTCTACCAGAGGTAGGTATTCTGAAAAGCCCCCGCTTTTCGCAAAGTCAAAAATACCTGTTATTTCAAAGGGCAACCTATTCGCTAACAAAATAATTTTTGCCAGAGGTGCATACACCTGTGCTCTAGCAGCGTCTATTTCTCCACGATCGGCCACATTGGCAAAATAACTGGTTATTGCCATGAGTATTTGACGATAGGTATCATCGTATCCATGCAATCGATGTGTATAAAACCCTTCGATATCTTCAGGTTTGCTCATAATAACTTCCAGAGCATTCAACCCATCACGAATGCCCCAACTTGTCAGTAGTTTCGCAGCCTGAAAATGCTCCTCGATGTCACTGGTAGTACGGAGCAAGTCCAAAACGGCATCAACTCTTTCCCGAGGAATGTCCTCTGGATCCAAGTCACCTGCTACCACAGCGTAATCTGCACCATCTGGAATACTATTCAAAAGCTCATATGTCTTCGGGCTCATAAAGTCCTACTTTTTTACCGTTTTAATATAGTCGGCTGGCACACAACCCTTGATCAGGCATTCTCCATCACGTGTGGCGTTCCCCAAGTCCCTTTCCGCGCTCATCAACGAGTCCTTGTTTTTATTGGATGGGTTATTTGTATATCGAGTGCGCGCCGCATCAACTTTTGATTGTAGCTCCGCCGCCACCTGTTGACTTGTCAAAAATTTTGTATCTGGCAATGCACCGGAATCAATATCTTGCTGCAGTCGTTTGACGTCGATCTCTATTTTGTTAGTGCCATAATCTTTAGGGTTCGACGTCGCGCTTGGATCGGTAACAGATATGTATGGCGAATTTTCAGGGCTACCACCCCGCACGTGCGATTGAACGCTACCGGTCCCGTCGATGTTTGGCGGGACCAGATCGCCGTTTTCATTTATATGCGCTTTAGGTTTGCCGTTTCCATTCACCGTCGCACTGAAATCATTATCACTGCGCACAACGGTATCACCTGGCTCCTTTGTACCGCCACTCCCGTTACTCCCGGTTTTGGGCAGGTCCGCTGTTTCTGAGGCTCCGGTCTTAGTCGTTCCTTTACTGCTACCGGGCCTACCACCACCCGCAGTATCTGCCAATACTTCTGCAGCATCCCCCCAAAAAGCGCCCGCCTCACCATCACGCTGAACAACAACCTCTCTCGTGATCGTATTTTGTGCAGCCTGGTTATTCTCGGTGATGACCCAGCCCACAGTTGCAGCCGCACCTATATCCCCGCTGAGCCGGAGTTGCTCTGCCAGTTCTCGGATTTTCGGTGCATCGGCTTGCAGTTTTGCCGAAAGCTGGTTGCAGGCCGTTAGATTTTTCTGGCAAAGGCTGCCCAGCTCTGCATTTCTCTGCTCATCCAGATCGGCATAGCGTTCCCGCACTTCTGTTTTGCAGGTTTCGGATGCGCACTTTGCCTGCTCATCGAGCATTTCCACGATTTCGTGGTGCATCAGGTAGTTGTAGTTGGTGGCGTCTTTCGCAATCGTGGCGCCGTCTTGAAGGTTACCGTTGCTCACGGCAGCTGCAGCTACACCCACCAATTGGGAGGACATCGACAACAGGTTGCTGTCGTTCTTCACCAACGTGGCCAACTGGGTAACGAGGGCCTCATTAGCGCCAGCGGCCAATGCACCCGTTTTGAAATCACCACCCGCAGCTTCGTTCAGCAACCCGCCAACAACTGCGTGCAATGCGATTTTTTCGAGACTGCCGTCCTTCCAACCCTGACTAGCAGCAAAGTCGCCCACCGCATTGAATGCCGCCGCATTCAGGGTGCTCAACAGAGCACCTGTCAATGCGTTACCAAAATCCGCATGCTGACCAAGAGCCCCACCCAAGACAGTCGAAGTGGTGTTCTGCAACAGCTGGTTACCGGCGAAACGGCCGATACCTTCCAGACTGCTCAAGTCGGTCATGACTTTACCGGTAATCGGGTTCGTCGTGGTCTTGAGAATGCTGTCGAAGTAACCAGCGGTAAGGCCAGCGGTCACTCCGGAAATCACGTAGCTGGCCAGTGCATCCGAGGAAGTTACATCCTGGAACACAGCTCCAAGGTTTCCGCCATTATTGATGAAACTGGTAGTGGCATTGGTGGCGGCTCCAGTCGCAACAGCAGCAAGACCTGCAGCCCAGACTGTGCCCATACTCGCGCTCAGGGCAGTCAACGCTGCTGGCCCGACAAATGCCGCCATGACAATCGCGATGACTATCTGTGAGGCTGGGCCTAACCCAGAGTTGTCATACTTGAACGACTCATGAATCTCTTTAACGAGCCGCCAGTCAACATCCCCGCGCGCCTCGGCATCCTTCAACCAAGCCAACTGCGGGTCAGCCTTGACCATCGTGTCAATCGTCTGGCTCACGGACTCCTGATTGACATCCTTGATATCAATCTTCAGCCCATCAACGGCCTTGATCACGATGTTGCCCTTGGCAATCATCTGTGTCTGGCGCAAGGTTTCGTCGGTGTTACCACGGCCCTTGGCTGACACCCACGCGGCGTTGTTGTTGGTCTTGGTATGGCTCTCATCATGCAGATCCTTCACCCCTTCAAAGGTGATGGAGCCGCCGCTGTCGAGAACGATGTCCTTGCCGCTGTCGAGCTTGGCCACTTGATAGAGCTGGTCACCCTTGCTGACGAGCGAAAGGTTGCCACCGGTCTTGATCTCGCTACCCACGTGGGTGACCTGGGTGACTTCGTCGCGCTTGAGTTTCAGGCTGCCGAAGCCGCCCTTCTCTTTCATGTCATAGAGGGTGTAGTCCTTGTTCTGCGCGGCCAGCAGGTTCAAATCATTGCCGGCGTAGACGTAGGCTTCATTGCCTGCGCTGATCTTGCTTGCGACCAGCGTGGTGTCGCGTCCGGAACTGGTTTTCACGTCGCCGCCCGCGATGAACTCGGCGGCTTTCTGGACGGTGTGGTTGTCTTCTTCGTGGACGCGTTTCTTGCCATCCTTGCTATGGGTTTCGACATTGTTTTCGTCGCCGGCCGAGGACATGTAGATGTCGCGCTTGGCGTCAACGTTGAGGTTACCTTTGGCTTCGGCGGTGCTGGCGACGACGTTGATGTCGCGGCCGGCATCGAGCTTCAGATTGCCGCCGCTTTTCACCGTCGACGCAAGGTTTTCCACGGTGGTGGTGACGACCGAGCGATGGCCGCCATTGAACACTTCGTGGAGTTCGTTTTCGTTGCGCGTCGCCAGCAGGTTGATGTCGCGGGCTGCGCTCAGGCTGGCGTCGCCGCCGCTGCTGATAGATGACGAGTTGACCAGATCCTGGCCGGACTTGATGGTCAGGCTGTCGCGCGCGGTGATGTTGCCGCCGTCATCGACCAGCGTGCGCATGCCATTGCCGTCACGCACGGCGACAGCGGTGCGATCGTTGACGATGTCGCCCTTCAGGCTGGTGAGGCTGACCTGATTGCCGCGAATCTCGCCGGCCAAGGCGTTGCGAATGCTGTCGGTGGCCATGAGCGTGATGCGCTCGTTGGCTTCGACCAGACCACCCTGATAGAGGCTACCCTTGACGTCGACGGAGACGTCTTTGGTAGCGCTCAAGGTACCGACATTGACCAGGTCATTGCCGGCAAGCAGTTCCAGGTCGCGGCCCTGAATCAGGCTGCCGCCGCGCACGTTGCGCGATTCGGCCTGTGCCAGGTAAAGCACCGGCACCAGCACTTTCTGGCCATCGACGACACGTTCTTCCATCCAGACGATGTCGTGGGTCAGTGCGGCAACCTGCGCGGAGGTCAGGCTGACGCCGACCGACAGGTCCAGTTCGTTCTTGCTGGCGAGCGCGTTATCCATCAGATAACGGAATTGCTCGTAGTCGTTTTCCAGGCCGCCAGCGAGGAAACGCTGGCCGGTCTGGGCCATGACCGCGTCGCTGATCAAACGCGATTCGTAGCGACCGTCACCCAAGCGGCGCGCGGTTTCGTCGGCGCTGAAATCGAGTTTGCCGAGCAGGTAGTCGGAACTCATGAACGCCGCGGTCTGAGTCAGCTCCGGGTTGGTTTCGATCAGGTAACGGCTCTGCGGATTGGTGCTCTGCACGAACATGCCGTATGGGCCTTTCGGCAGACGGAACGTCGAGGAGGCCGTCGGATCGACCGCCGCAAAAGGTACGCCCTTAAAGTCGACCGGGACGAAGCTGATCTGCTTCACGCCATCAGCATCGACGCGTTCGATGCGCGTAACGTCTTTCGGTGCCTGGGTGCTGGCGTCAGTGCTGTGCTTGCCCAGATTGATGTTGATGCCACCCGCCACCGAGGTCTGATCGCTGGACAAAGATCCGGTCAATTGCCCATAGGTGTTTTCGTAAAGCGTGCCATTCTGAATGCTGTTGGTGACGTCCAGTTTGACTTTGCCACCGGCCTGAAGCACCGCCGAGTAGACGTTGTTGCCGTTTTCATTCCAGGTGGTGACGTCGCTGGTCGGGGCGAATCGCGAGTCACTGGAGCGACTGACCAATTCTTCGAAACGCGCCTCGTCGAAGTTGCCCGCCGCTGTCGCCGCGTTGAATGCCGGGATGTCGACGAACTCCATCTGATCCCAGAGGCTGTTGTCGATATGCCCCGGCGTGCCGATCTGCAGCACCCGATGGCCCGAACGCGACACCGCGCCCTGGTTCAACAGGCTGTCGGCAGTCACCGTCAGGTCGCCGTTGGCCGCCAGCAGGCTGTAGCGGTTTTCCACCTGGTTGGCGTGGATGTTGAAGTTTTTGCCGGCCACAAATCGTGCCGCGCGCGAGTCCTTGAGGACTTGATCGTTGAAGTCAGTGGTGATGGTGATATAGCCGCGTTTCCAGCCATCACCGCCACCGCAATGCTGGCCGCACACCCAGCTCAAGCTGCCGGATGATTGCCCCGAAGTCATCTCGAATTCAGCCTTGGCGTTTTCCACCGAGACTGCATTGATATCGATATCACCCTCGCCTTCAACGGTGCCCGACAGGTTACTGAACAACGCGGCACGACCGCCGCCCACAGCGTCGAAACTCAGGTTGCCGCGGCTGTAGATGTCGCCGTAGAAGTTGTTCAGGCTGTTGCTATGCAGCTTCATCGTGCCGCCGCTGAACAGCAGGGTGTCGGCGCCGTTGTAGATGCCGTTGGCAGCGGTGAATTCAAGATTGCCTTGGGCGCCGAGGGTGCCTTTGTTGTTGATACGCGCCGCCGTCACCGTGAGGTTCTGGTTGGCGATCAGGCGACCGAGGTTATCGAGCGTGCCGCGCAGGGTCAGTGCGGTATCGCCACCGCTGACCAGGCGCCCGTCCTGTTGAATCAGATCGTTGGCGCTGATGGTGAGTTTCTGTTGCGCCGACACCCGCCCATTGTTGAGCAGATTGCCGGTCAGGGTCAGCGTCAGATCACTGTCGCTGAGCAGTTGCCCGGCGTTGGTCAGGTTGGCGACATTCAGGCTCAGTGCCGAAGCGCTGGCGATGCGGTCGTCGGCGTTGAGGGTCAGATCCTGAGCGCTGGTGTAGGTCAGGCCTCCATTGAGTTGCCAGGTGCCGACGCCGTTGACCGAGCCGACATCCCACACGCCTTTGCCCAGCCCGGTGAGGCTGCCCTGGGTGCCGGTCAGATTGGTCAGGTCCAGATCGAAGACGCCCTGCGCAGCATGACGCACGCTACCGCTGAGGTTATTGAGCTGGGTCCCGGTAAGCGTCAGATCCTGACTGCCGATCTCGATCACGCCGCTCTGGTTGTTCAGGTTGCCGGTCAGTTTGATCTCGCTGGACGCGCCGCCGAGTGCGCGAATCTGGCCGCCGGCGCTGTTATCCAACTGGCCAGCGCTGAGTTTCAGGCGGGTCGCCGATTCGATCAGACCGCCCTGATTGAGAATCTGACTGACCGCTGCCAGTCCCAGTTGGTTGCCACTGATTTCGCCGCCGGTGTTGTCGAGACTGTCGCCGTTGAAAATCACCTGATCCTTGCCGAACAGTTTGCCGGCGCGGTTGGTCAGGCGTGTCACGGTCAATTTCAAGTCATCGAGCAGGCTGGAAATCAATCCGGCCTTGCCGTTGGCGGCGCTGTTGTCGAGAACGGCGCTGGTGATCTCCAGCGAGTCGGCTTGCAACGTACCGCCCTGGTTTTGCAGGCTGCCGGTGCCAAGGGCCAATTCGGCGTGACTGCCATTGGCGAGGATCACGCCTTGCTGGTTCAGCAGGGTTTTGCCGTTGATTTTCAGGCCGTCACTGCCCGCGATGATCTGGCCGGCAGCGTTGTTGTTGATCGAAGCGCTGGTGATGTCCAGTCGTTTGCCGCGCAGGGTGCCGCCACGATTATCCAGTTCGGTAAGCTGATCGAGCAGCAGGCGTTGTTCAGCGGCATCGACCACACCAGTGACGTTGCTGAAGACACCACTGATTTTAAGTGCGACATCACCGCCGTTGCCGACGATGCCACCTTTGTCGTTGTTGCTCAGTTGGGTGGCGGTCACGTCGATGGTTTTGCCAAGCAGGACGCCGGCGCTGTTGTCGACGACATCGCTTTCGATGTGCAAGTCGGCATCGCTCTGGATTCGGCCTTTGACGTTGAGCAGTTGCGACTGGCCGGGAGCAGCTCGTTTGAGGATCAACCGCGCACCGTCAACACCCGCCGCCAACAGACCGTTATCGCTGTTATCGAGGCTGGCCGCGTGCAGGTGCAGACCATCACTGATCAAGCGCCCGCCACGGTTATCGACGTGGCCGTTTTCAGCCATCACCAGCAGTTGCTGCGCCGCGACGACACCGCCACGGTTATTGAGCGAAGCGGCGTGAATAACCACATCACCCTGACTGGCTTGCAACCGACCTAGTGCGTTGTTCAGGTGCTGCTGGACCACCATCGTAAGTTTGCCGCTATCCGCGCTGAGGGTGCCGTCGTTGTTGCCGGTGAGGTTGGCAAGTTGCACGTCAACCACGCCGCCCAGCAATTTGCCGGCCGAGTTCTGCAGATCGCGGGCGGTAACGTTCAGGCGATCATTGCCCTGAATCAGCCCCTGGCTGTTGTCCAGGTCTTCGCTGGTGACCACGCTGTCATCGGAAGAAAGGGTGCCTTGGGTATTGTCGAGTGTGCCGCGACTGGTCACTTCGAGGGTTTTGCCGATCAGGCTGGCATTGCGATTGTTGATGCTTTGAGCAACGACGGTCAGGCGATCCGATGCCTGTACCTTGCCGTCGTGGTTATCCAGATCCTGCTCAAGTGCCATCTCGGCAGCACCGCTTTCGGCACTGATCACCCCTTTGGCGCTGTTATCGAGGCGAGTGGCTGTGACCTGAATCCGGTCAGCCGCCAGCGTACCGCCGTGGTTGAGCAATTCACCGCCGGACACCGCCAGAGTGTTTGTCGCCTGGATTTTGCCTTTGCTATTGTCGAGCCGCTCACGGGCTACAACCTTGGCATCACCCTGACTGGCGCCGATCAGGCCACGGGTGTTGTCGACTTGCCGGGCATCGATGTCCAGATGGCCTGCTACGATTTTGCCGTCAGCGTTTTGCACATCCCGGGCATCGAGCTTGAGACTGCCGCCAGCGATTTCGATACGGCCTTGACGGTTGTCGAGGCTGTCGACCGACAGCGTCGCCGCCTGACCATCGGCAAAGCGGATCAGACCGTTGAGATTGACGATGGCCGGGGCGCTGAACGCCAGACGGGTTTCGCCATAAATACGTGCGTCGGCGCCTTGGTTGACCAGACGGGTCGCGCTCAAGGTGACGGTTTTAGCCTGGACGATGCCGTTCTGATTGTCGAACTGGCCTGCGACCGTGGCGCTCAGCGAACGACTGGCCAACACGCTGCCAGTGTTGCTCAGTGCCGCGCTGTTGATGGACAGATCACCCGTGGCGTTGCGGCTGTTGTCGGCGTTCACCCCGGCTTCGATCACGCCGTTGTTGGTCAGTTTGCCGCCGCTGTTCAGGATCACACTGTCTCTGGCGGCAAGGCTCTGCCGGTTGACCAGAACTTCAGCGGTTTGCACAGCCAGTTGCGTGCCGGCATAAACAGCGCCTTGGGCATCGAGACTCTTGGCTTTAACATCGACTGCATTGCTGGCAGTGACTTTGGCTACGCTTAACTGGCCGCTGGCATCGATCTGGATATCACCGGCGCTGGAGGCAAGATCGCCGGCCAGTTTCACACCGACGCCCTGCTCCGTCCCCACCAGTTTGATCGCCCCGGCGTACATGCCGCCAAGCGCCGAAGAATCGATGGCCAGTTGCGGTTTGGCACTGCCATCTTCAGCCCGCGCGGTGGCGGCGAGCGTGTCTGCGTTTACGTCGTTGCGGCCGGCGGTGATGTTCAGGCGTTTGGCGTGAATCTGCGCGTTGATCTGCGCGCTGCGCGTGATGATTTCAAAGCTGTCGACGTTGCTCGCATCCAGTCCGGCGCCGTCGATGGACACACTGCCCTGATCCACCTGAAACCGATCCAGTCGACCGTTGTCGAGCACCGGTTTGCCGGTGGTCAACGTCACCCGCGGCGTGTTGATGAACCCGCAGCCGTTACACGTGATGCCATAGGGGTTGGCGACAATCACTCGCGCCGACTGCCCCGCCACTTCTGTGTAACCGCGCAACTGGCTGGGGCTACCACCGTTGACTTCGTTGAGGATGGTTTGCGCAACAGTGCCACGCAGGTTCGGGTTGCCGAGAATGATCCCGCCCAGTTGCGTCAGTTGCGTGCGCGCTGTGGCGTTGTTGAGGATGACGCCTTCAGCACCAACGTTGTAATCATTAAACTGATTGTGCGAAAGCCCCGTCGCATTGGGCGCGGCGATATTGACGATCGGCACGCCGTTGCCCGCGCGGTCGAGTGTGGTGCCGGGGGCATTGACGACAATTCCATCCGCCTGCGCCCACATCGGTTGCCAGAACATGACGTTCGCCAGCAGGAACGCCAGACCGCGTTTTGGCATGCCCAGGAAGTGTTCGCGGTGTTTTACGGCAGCAGAAGGCTGACCGGCCAGGTAGGCGAATTGACGGATGTCCATATCAGAATCTCGGGGCAGGCAAAAATTAGATGAAGAAATCCAGGCGGAAATAGATCGGCGCTTCGCGCTCGGTCAGCGCGTCCGGTCGTTCCAGGGAGTGGGCAAACGTCACGCTGGCGGCGACGTGCTGGCCACGGGCGAACAGCTCGAGCGAGTTGCTCGACATGCGCCCGTGCTGATCGCCGTTGTAACGATCGCCACGAATCACGCCCTGGTCGTAACCGAGGCTGGTGCCGTATTCGGCGAACACCGGTTGCAGCCATTCGAGGGTGACCGGACGCGCCCAGCGCAGGTCATTGCGCCAGTAACCGCCGCTGTCGCCGGACAGCGATTGATCCTTGTAGCCACGGATCGACGATGACCCGCCAAGGCTGGTGCGCTGCGAGCTGAACAACACGTCTTCGCTGCGCTGGCCGGTCATCAGGCTGCTGAAGCTGAAGGACTCACCCCACACCTTGAACGGCTGCAAGTAGCTCAGGGTGGCGGTGTATTTGCGGTAACGCGCATTCGGTTCGCCGGGATCTGGATCGTGGCTGCCCTGCGCATCGAATGCGCCGATGCCTTCCTGCATGCCGGCGTCGAAGTTGACGAACGCACTGCCGACACGGCGGCCGTGGTTGAAGCCGAACTGCGCTTCGCTGATGCGGTTGCTGCTCAGCTTGAGTTTGCTGTCTTCGATATAGGCGTTGGTGCGCAGGTAGGACAGGCCGGCGTTGAGCGAGGTCTTGCTGACGGCGTCGCGGTGGATCACACGCTCGGCGCGGATCTGATGGTTTTCGCTGTCGCCGGTCTGCTTGAAGTTGTAGCCGTTGGCAGCGATCTGCGAGCGGTATTCGCTCTGGCTGTAGGTGTAGCTGAAGTTCCACCAACCCCATGGCAGGTTGTAATTGAGCATGGCGTTGTTGGAGGTGTGCTGGTGATCGGTCATCGCATCGTGACCGCCGCGCAGGCTCAACTGATCGGCCAGGCCCAATGGGCTGTCCCAGTCGAACGTCGTGCCCCACTGTTGCTCGCCGGTGCTGCGCTGGCCGTCGTTGTTACGCGACAAGCCTGCACGCCAGGGTTTCTGTGGGGTATTGTTGACCAGCACGGTGCTGCCGCCGACGTTCTGGCCCGGCGCCAGTTCCATTTTTGCCTGATTGGACGGCAGACGATTGAGCTGATCGACCATCTGCTCGATCTCGCGCAGGTTGACCAGTTCGCCCGACTTGCCGGGAAACGCCATGGCCAGTTCGCGCTCCGACAGCTTGCTGTTCTCGGCGCCTTTCATGCCTTCAAGCTTGCCCTCGACCACCAGCACCTTCAGATGTCCGCCGGACAGATCCTGTTGCGGCAGGTAGGCACGGCTGGTGACCAGACCTTTCTCGATGTAGTAATCGGTGATGACTTTGAGCAGCTCGTTGAGCTGCGGCACACCGAGGCATTCGCCGATGTAGGGTTTGAGCAGGCGAGCCTTGTCGCGCTCGGAAAGGCTGTCGGCGCCCTTGAGCTCGATGTCCTTGATCGGGAAGCAGCGGGTGTCGGTCGGCGCTGCCGGTTGTGCGGGTTTGACGTCCTTGCCGGGCAGGTCCTTGAGTTCTTCGAGACGCCGTTGCTGCTCTTCGAGCAGACGGTTCTGGCGTTCGCGGATCAAATCGGTGTCGCCGGGGGTGGGTGCAGCGGCGGCGAATTGGAGCGGAGACAGGCACAGCAAAGCTACGCACAACCTCGCCATGAGGGCGGGTGGGTACATGTTCGATCCCTCGAGACGGAGAATGACATCAAAATAGTGGCGCGATATTAGATGGCCATCATTTTGACGTCAAATCTATGTTGCAACCGTCCGTCAGTGCTCAACGCTCAATCGGGTGGCTACGTCCTCGGGTGCCAGCAAACGTCCGTCCTCGGCCATCAATTGCAGCTTGCGAATCGGCTGACGATGCTTCGCATCAACCATCACCGAACCCGGCTCACCCGGCGCGTACATGAACTCGCCGCCCCATTGCGACAGCGCGACGATCACGGTCTGCAACGCCTTGCCGCGCTCGGTCAGCACATATTCCTTGTAGGCTCCACCATCGGCCGCCGGCACCGTTTGCAGGATCCCCTGCTGTACCAGCGCCTTGAGACGGGCACTGAGCATGTTCTTGGCGATATCGAGGTTCTTCTGAAAATCACTGAACCGGCGAATTCCGTCGAGCGCATCACGAATGATCAACAACGACCACCAGTCGCCGATCAGGTCCAGTGTCCGGGCGACCGGGCAGGCATTGCCCTGCAGGCTTTTGCGCTTCACGTCTAAGTACTCCATCGAATCGGTGATCAGCCTCGCGGCTCAGGGTTGCATCATACAACCCTGAACGGCAATCGAACCCAGCACCTGCATACAAGTGGTTCGTCATGATTGCGCGGATAGTGAACGCTGCCATTTCGGCATGTCTTTCAAAAGAATCCTGACCCAAGGAGCTTCCATGAGCACGTTCACCACGCAAGACGGCACCGAGATCTATTACAAGGACTGGGGCAACGGTAAGCCCGTGCTGTTCAGCCACGGCTGGCCGCTGGATGCCGACATGTGGGAATACCAGATGGAATACCTGAGCAGCCGCGGCTACCGCACCATCGCTTTCGACCGTCGCGGTTTCGGCCGTTCCGATCAGCCGTGGACCGGTTATGACTACGACACCTTTGCCGATGACATCGCGCAATTGATCAATCATCTGGACCTGCGTGAAGTGACACTGGTGGGCTTCTCCATGGGCGGCGGCGACGTCAGCCGTTACATCGCCCGCCACGGTAGCGAGCGCGTTGCAGGGCTGGTGTTGCTGGGCGCCGTGACGCCACTGTTCGGCCAGAAGCCGGACTTCCCGCAAGGCGTCGAGAAATCGGTGTTCGATGGCATCAAGTCTGGCCTGCTCAAGGATCGTGCGCAGTTCATCGCGGATTTCGCTGCGCCGTTCTACGGCACCAATCAGGGTCAGAAGGTCTCCGACGGCGTACTGACCCAGACGCTGAACGTTGCCCTGTTGGCCTCGCTCAAAGGCACCGTGGATTGCGTCACCGCGTTCTCGGAAACCGACTTCCGCCCGGACATGGCCAAGATCGATGTGCCAACGTTGGTCATCCATGGTGACGGCGACCAGATCGTGCCGTTCGAAACCACTGGCAAGCAGGCGGCTGCGCAGATCAAGGGTGCCGAGTTGAAGGTCTACGCGGGCGCACCGCACGGTTTTGCGGTGACTCACGCTCAGGCATTGAACGAGGATCTGTTGGCGTTCCTTAACCGCTGACAGCAGGCACTGTTTTTTCGTCAATCAGGCCGCGCATGTCCCGGCCTTTTTCCGTCTACAGGCTGCAAACGTGGTCGACAGTGTTCCGGTGCCGGTCGGCATCATCGGCTACCGCTTCATCCATGTGCTCAACCGCATCGGTACGTGGGTGCTGGGGATCGGCATCGTCGTCGGCTTCGGCTATATCTTCACGCACATTCAGACCGATGATTTCCTCACCCGTGGCAGCTTCAACCTCTCCGTTGGCGAGCAGTCATTGAGGTTGCTTTGATGAAAACGGAAGGCCCGCCGTGTGCGGGCCTTCTGCATTGGAGTGTGGTATTTGTTTGCGACCAATCACTACCGGACAGGGAAATCCAATGCTGCGAATACTGGGCAGAGCTTCGTCGATCAACGTGCGCAAAGTGCTCTGGGCCTGCGCTGAACTGGACATTGCATTCGAGCGTGAGGACTGGGGCACAGGCTTTCGGTCGACTGAATCAGCGGAGTTTCTCGCCTTGAATCCCTGCGCCATGGTGCCGGTGATTCAGGACGGTGATTTCACCCTGTGGGAATCGAACACGATCATTCGTTATCTGGCGGCTAATTTCCAAGGCTTGCACCTCTATCCAGCCGAACCACAAGTCCGGGCGCAGGTTGATCAGTGGATTGACTGGCAGGCTTCGGAACTGAACCGCTCGTGGTCGTATCCCTTCATGTCGTTGGTGCGCCACTCGCCGGACTATCAGGACAGCACCGCGCTGGCCGCCGGGATCGAGCAGTGGTCGAAGAACATGGAAATCCTCGACCGACAGCTGGAAAAAACCGGCGCCTACATCAGCGGCGAGCAGTTTTCTCTCGCTGATATCCCCATCGGGCTGTCGGTCAATCGCTGGTTCGAAACCCCGCTCAAGCATCCGCACCTGTCGGCGGTTAACGCCTATTACGAGCGTTTGAGCCAACGGCCCGGCTTTCTGCTACACGGACGCAACGGCACGCCGTGATCGACGCTATTTCGCCTTGAACGCCTCACGCCGCGCCTGCCGTTCGGCGGCGTAGGCTTCTTGCGGCTGGCTGATCAGATCTTCACGCCGCAACGGCTCGCCACAGTGATCACACAGCGGACCGAGACCTGCGCTGTGATTACAATGCTTGTGGGTCATGTTCACCGCCAGCCCTTCCTCCGGTGCCTTGCACCAGGTTTCTCCCCACTTTCGCAAAGCAATGACCACCGGGTAGAACGCCTCGCCTTTCGCGGTGAGGTGGTACTCGTAGCGTTTCGGCCGCTCGTTGTACAAGCGACGCTCGACCAGTCCGTCCGCCTCCAGGCTTTTCAGACGAGCGGCGACCATTTGCGGGGTGCCCCCGGTCTGCGCCTGGATCTCGTCATAACGATGGTTGCCCATGAACAACTCGCGCAAAACCAGCACCGTCCAGCGGTCGCCGACGATCGCCTCGGCCCGGTCAATCGGGCAAAGGGTCTGCGCAGGAGAGCTATCGTTTACAACCATCAGTGCTTGCCTCATTTACATTTACTATGATTATCATATCAACTCAATGTCGGGAGAAGTCCTGCGCAACGATCAATCCAATTGCCGGAGCAACAGCCATGTCGAATTCTCTCTATCCACTCGACCGCACCGCTTACCTGCTGGTCGATCCGTACAACGACTTTCTCTCGGACGGTGGCAAGATCTTCCCGCTGATCAAACCGATGGCCGAGCAGAACGGCTTGCTCGATAACCTGCGCAAACTCGACCGCGCGGTGCGCGAGCTCGACATTCCGGTGGTCATCGTACCCCATCACCGCTGGGAAAAAGGCGACTACGAAAACTGGGATCACCCCACACCGACCCAATGCAAGATCATGCACATGCACCATTTTGCCCGTGGCGAATGGGGCGGCGAATGGCACCCGGATTTCGCACCGAAGGATGGCGACATCGTCGTGCAGGAACACTGGGGCTCCAGTGGTTTCGCCAACACCGACCTGGATTTTCGGCTGAAGCAGAAAGGCATCACCCACGTGATCATCGTCGGCCTGCTGGCCAACACCTGCATCGAGGCCACCGCCCGCTATGCGTCGGAGTTGGGTTACCACGTGACCCTGGTGCGCGATGCCACCGCAGCGTTCAAAGCGGAGATGATGCACGCCGCCCACGAGCTCAACGGCCCGACCTTCGCCCACGTCATCGCCAGCACCGACGAACTGATCGCCAGCCTCAAGCCACAGGGTGAATCGAAATGAGTCTGGTGGGCGCTGCGTAGGTCGTTGCGGACTGCGAGGCGCCAGTCACTCCCCTGCCCGCACCACCCCACGCTCCTCCAGCAAGCGCACAAACATGCTCAAACTGCGCGACACCGTCCCGCGCCGCCACACCAGCCAGGTGGTCAGATAACGAAAATCCGGCGTCAGCGGCCAGACACTGACCGTTGCGCTGCCGGGCATGCTCTGCAGCATTTTGCGCGGCATCAGGGCCAGGCCGGCGCCCGCGCTGACGCAGGCGAGCATGCCGTGGTAGGACTCCATTTCGAAGATCTTGCCAGGCACCGCAGCGTCGGTGCTGAACCATTTTTCGAAGTGATGACGGTAAGAGCAGTTGGAGCGAAACGCATAAATGTTCTCGCCGTTCACATCCGCCGCACGCTGCACTGCGGCGTGATGGAGCGGCGCAATGATGACCATCTCTTCTTCAAACGCCGGCACGCCTTCCAGCGCCGGATGCAGCACCGGGCCGTCAACGAACGCGGCCGCAAGACGCCCGGACAGTACGCCTTCGATCATCGTCCCGGACGGCCCGGTGGACAGGTCCAGATCGACTTTCGGATGCAGTTGGTTGTACGCCGCCAGAAGTTCGGGGATGCGCACCGCCGCCGTACTCTCCAGCGACCCCAGGGGAAACGCGCCTTGTGGCTCCTCCCCCGCCACGGTGGCTCGCGCCTCTTGAACCAGATCGAGAATGCGCCGTGCGTATTCAAGAAAACTCCAGCCAGCAGGCGACAGTCGCAAACGACTTTTCTCGCGAATAAACAGGTCGACACCCAGATCCTGCTCCAGCTGCTTGATGCGCGTGGTCAAGTTCGACGGCACGCGATGGATCTGCGCCGCAGCGGCGCTGATGCTGCCGTGTTCGGCAACGGCTTTGAAGATTTCCAGCTGCACCAGATCCACAGTCATTCTCCAATCGTGAAAGAAACGATCTTTATTATTCAGTTTCCAGAAAACAAACACCACCCTACTCTAGGCCCATCACATTCGACACGCAGGACGAAAGCCATGAGCCAGATTTCCAGCCAGACCCACGCCATCTCGATCAACCCTGCCACCGGCGAGCAGATCGGTCAGTACGCCTTTGAATCCGCAGAAGCCCTCGATGCCGCGCTGACCCGCGCCGCGTTCGGCTTCTCGAAATGGAAGCGCAAGCCGCTGCAGGATCGCTCCCGCGCGCTGACCGCCCTTGCCGGCGCTCTGCGTGAAGGCGCCGAAGCCATGGCGACCATGATCACCCTGGAAATGGGCAAGCCCATTGCCCAGGCTCGTGGCGAAATCGAAAAATGCGCCAAGCTGTGCGAGTGGTACGCCGAACACGGCCCGGCCATGCTTGACGCCGAAGCGACCCAGGTCGAAGGCGGCAAGGCGCGCATCGAATACCGTCCGCTCGGCTCGATTCTGGCGGTGATGCCGTGGAACTTCCCGATCTGGCAAGTGCTGCGCGGCGCAGTACCGACGCTCCTCGCCGGCAACACCTACGTGCTCAAGCATGCGCCGAACGTGATGGGCAGCGCCTATCTGCTGCGTGATGCCTTCAAGCGCGCCGGTTTCGCCGATGGCGTGTTTGAAGTGCTCAACGTCACCCCGGAAGGCGTTTCCACCGCCATTGCTGACCCGCGCATTGCCGCCATCACCCTGACCGGTAGCGTGCGCGCCGGCATGGCGATCGGCGCCCAGGCTGGCGCTGCGTTGAAAAAATGCGTGCTGGAACTCGGCGGCTCCGATCCGTTTATCGTGCTCAACGACGCTGATATCGACGAAGCGGTGCAAGCCGCCGTGATCGGTCGCTACCAGAACTCCGGCCAGGTCTGCGCCGCAGCCAAGCGTTTGATTATCGAGCAAGGCGTGGTCGAGGAATTCACCCGCAAGTTCGTTGAAGCCACGCGCAAGCTGAAAGTCGGCGATCCATTGTCCGCCGACACGTACATCGGCCCGATGGCGCGTTTCGATCTGCGTGACGAACTGGATCAACAAGTGCGCGACACCCTCGAAGAAGGCGCGACCCTGCTGCTGGGTGGCGGCAAGGCTGAAGGTGCGGGCAACTACTACGAACCGACCGTGCTGGCCGACGTCACCGATCGCATGACCTCGTTCAAACAGGAACTGTTCGGCCCGGTCGCCTCGATCATCACCGCCCGTGACTGCGCGCATGCCATCGCTTTGGCCAACGACAGCGAGTTCGGCCTGACCGCGACGATTTACACCGCCAATGTGCAACTGGCCCAGCAACTGACCAGCGAACTGGAAACCGGCGGCGTGTTCATCAACGGCTACTCCGCCAGTGACCCTCGCGTGACCTTCGGTGGCGTGAAGAAAAGCGGTTTCGGCCGTGAGCTGTCGCACTTTGGTGTGCGCGAGTTCTGCAATGCGCAAACCGTGTGGCTGGATCGCAAATAAACCAGACACCTAAAACCCTGTAGGAGCTGCCGCAGGCTGCGATCTTTTGATCTTGTTTTTTAGGACAAGAGCAAAAGATCGCAGCCTGCGGCAGCTCCTACACAGGTTCGTCAGTTTTTGAAGTCGGTAGACAGTGCCAACTCGTTCCACTCGGCCAGTTCTTGCGCCACCAACCGATTCTTCGCCTCGATTCGCGCAACCGTGTCGCTACCCAATGCCAGGCGTTGTGGCGGATTCGGTGCGTTGACCAGCGCGAGGATCGCCTCGGCAAACTGCAGTGGATCACCCGGCTGCGCGTGGTTCGCGGCCTCGGCGAAGGTGCGCATTTTGCCCACGGTTTCGTCGTAATCCGGCAGTATCAGTGCGGTTTTGATCAGCGACTGCTCATCCAGAAAGTCTGTGCGGAAGAAACCCGGTTCGACCACCGTGGCATGGATGCCCAGCGGTGCCAGTTCCTGGTGCAGCGCTTCGCTGATGCCTTCCACCGCAAACTTGGTGGAACCGTAAACGCCCCAACCCATGTACGCCTGATAGCCGCCAATTGACGAGATATTGATCACATGGCCACTGCGTTGCGAGCGCATATGTGGCAGAACGGCGCGGGTGACGTTGAGCAGGCCAAACACGTTGGTGGCGAACAGGCGCTCGGTCTCGCTCGCGCTGGTTTCTTCCACCGCGCCCAGCACGCCAAACCCGGCGTTGTTGATCAGTACATCGATGCGGCCGAACCGCTTGATCCCTTCCGCGACCGCTTGATGCGCTTCCTCTTCTCGGGTCACGTCGAGACGCACCGCCAGCAGATTCGGGTGATCGCCGAGGCGATCAGTGATGTCTTGTGGGTTACGGGCAGTGGCAATCACGGCGTCACCAAAACGCAAGGCGCGTTCTGCGATGAGTGTGCCAAAACCACGGGAAGCTCCAGTAATGAACCAGGTACGCATAGCAACTCCTCCTGTCAGCGACCCTTGGCGATGGTGCCGGGTCTTCTCGATGAGTTGATGCGACTTTAAGCGCGTGCTACTGATGTGATAATCCCAGCAATTTTGCATGACTTTGTGAAAGGCACTCACAGATGAAATCACCCTCAGCGGCTGACCTCTCGGTATTCCTGTGCACGGCGCTGCATTTGAATTTCAGCAAAGCAGCGATTGAACTTGGCCTGACGCCGTCGGCCCTGAGCCACTCGGTCAAAGCGCTGGAGAATCGTCTCGGCGTGCGACTGTTCAACCGCACAACCCGCAGCGTGGCGTTGACCGAGGCTGGCGAACGCCTCTATGCGCGCCTGAAACCGGCGTTTCGCGACATCGATGATGCACTGGAAGACCTCAACCATTTTCGCGACAAACCCTCCGGTAACCTGCGTATCACCGCCGGCCGCCAGGCCTGTGAGCTGGTGCTGCTGCCAATTGCCAGTGAGTTTTTGCAGGTCTATGGGGATATTCGTCTGGAAGTAGTCGAAAGCGATGCACTGCTGGATATCGTCGCTGGCGGTTTCGATGCCGGCGTGCGCTTTGGCAATCGACTGGAGGCCGACATGGTTTCCCTGCCGATTGGTCCGACGATGCGCTCGGTGGTGGTCGGTTCGCCGGCATTTTTTCAGCGCCACGCCACGCCACAAAAACCCGAGGAGTTGCATGATCTGCCGTGCATCCGCCACCGCTTCCCCAGCGGCGCGATGTACCGCTGGGAGTTCGAACGCGGCGGCATCAGCCAGGAAATCGAAGTCAATGGCCCGCTGACCCTGGGCGATGTCAGCCTGATGGTCGGCCCCGCGCTGCAAGGATTGGGGCTGGCCTATGTGTTCGAAGAAATGGTCAGCGAACATCTGCGTTCCGGGCGTCTGGTCCAGGTACTGGCAGACTGGTGCCCCTACTACCCCGGCCTGCATCTGTACTACCCGAGCCGCCGCCATGTGCCGGCACCGCTCAAGGCTTTCATCGACTTCTCCCGCAATCGCACCCAAACCAGCCAGGAGCTGTAACAGGCTGCGATCTTTTGATCTTCGAACAGTGATAAGCCCGGCCATTCACATGACGGGGCTTTGGGTTCAGCAACCGCTTACTCAGACTTTCTGAGCAATCAGACCGCGGGCGACACACGGCACTTGTTGACCATCGACGGTGGCAGCTCCGAAGAACAGCAACGTGTCGTCAGTGAACAAGGCCGAAGCCATCCCGGCGGGGCTGACACTGAATTGCAGCCAACCTTTGCCCCCACCGAAGGTGTTATCCAGAACTCCCGCATCAGTGAATTTCGCGACCACTACCTGGCCGGGACCATAAAGATGTCCGTACACCAGAATGCTGCCATCTTTCTGGACACAAGCGTTATGCCAACTGGTTTCGCGGTCGCCCAGTTTCACCAGCAATGGTTTGCCGCGATTGAACTGTATGTTTGCACTGCCATCAGACTCCCGGCTGATCAATAGCCCGCAATCATCCTCATCAGAGGTGTAACCAATCCCCAATAGACGTTTGTTCGTCTGCTTAACAAGGTTTTCCATCAGAAAGTTCATTTCGCCACTTAGCGGTTCAATCAACAGATAACCATTGTCGGCAAATGAGGTGTCGGTTTTACCCGTGGAATGCAATCTCGTGAACAGTGCCCGGGCGTGCGGGATGTACATTTCCTGGCAGTTACCGACCAGCACATACTTACCATCGTCCGCCAGCAGAATGTCCGTGACTTGGGTATGGGTAAAGTCCGGATGAGCGACCCAGACGATGCCGCTCTCGTTGAAATCCGGATCAAGTACGCCATCAGGTGTCAGTCGAATGATCGCGGTTTGAGTTTCTTCTATGCCGTCATAAATCAGCTCATGCAACAGGATTTTACCGTCGGGCAGAATCGCGCTGTTGCCGGTGGTTCGCGCCATGGACGAACTGTGCAAGCTACCGAAACTGTCATCCTGCTCCTCACCGATACTGCCGAGCGCGATCAGCACTGTCCCGCTTTTGCCAAACGTCTGGTCCGGACTGCCATCAGGGTGCAGACGGATCAGGCCTTTCCAGGTATTGAAAGTGCCGTCGTGGTAGTTGCCGATCAGCAATAGCTTTCCGTCGCGCAACTCGACCACTTCGTTGATCTGTGAATAAGCGCGCCCACCGTTATTTTGGACAAACTCTGCGATCACATAGCCCGCCTGACCGAATGTCGGGTCGATCGCCCCGCTTGCCTTCAGCCTGACGCAGTAGTAGGCAAATCGCCTGGTAGAGGTGCGGATACTGCCGCAGACGTAAAAACGACCCGCAGAATCGACAGCCATACCTCGGGGGGAAATGTTGTCTCCTGGCTCATCGGGTCCTTTCAACAACACCAACCCGCCCTCCCCGAACGTCGGGTCGAGCTGACCTTCATCGCGCAAAAACAAGGCGTCGATTTTCATGCTGATTGCTCCTTGTGCGTTTAGCCGACGCGATGATCTGTCCTGATTCAATTTCGCCCGTGATAACGGAGTACCAGGCCTTGGGAAGCTGGCGTGGATAGAAAGCCTGCGATCACGATTTTTCCATCGCCCTGCAGGTCTATGCCGTCAAAAGAGCCGACCCGCTCCAGTGAAGTGCTGACCCAGCCGACGCCGTTGAAAGTGGTGTCAAGCGAACCATCGCTAAGCAGTCTGGCCACAACCAATTCCCCTTGCTCTTCTGGCCGTTGGATCTTGTCAAGCAAAACAAGGGTTCCGTCAGGTTGCATGGCGGCGCGGCGCCAGAGGGTGTCGACGTTATCCAGTCGGGTCAGCAACGGTTGACCACGGTTGAACTGAATATTGGGGCTGCCATCCGGCTCGAGGCTGATCAGCAGGCCTTGACCCGCAGCCGTTCTCCCGATCGCCAATAGCCGCTTGTTCGGTTGCCCGATCATCGCGTTGATCGTAGGGGTCTGCAGTGTCGGCAATGACACAACGACAAACCCGTCATCGCCAAAGGTTCGATCAAGGTGGCCATCGATGTTATAGCGCGCGAAAAATGGCGCCGGCGTACCTGAACGGGGCGCCAGATTGCCGCCGACCACGATCTTGCCGTCGGGATCAATGAAGCCGTTGCGCAGTTTCACATCCGCCGGGACGCCTCCCGGGTAAACCACTTGGACATGGCCTTTCTGATTGAAAGATTCGTCCGCAGAGCCATCGCTGTTCAGCAAAAAGATCAACGCACGGGTGTCCGCCTCATGAGAGACGACATAGTTGTGCACGACCAGGATTTTTCCGCTATCCAGTGCCGTGAGGCTACACGCATGGTCTTGAGTCTCGCCTTGCGATTGCGGGGCGCGTTGCGCCTGAATGTCTTCGGGCAATCGGAGAATAACCAAGCCTTCAGAGCCAAAATCGCTGTCCAGCGTGCCGTCGCAGAGGAAACGGGCCAGTGTGGGGATTGTGCCCACCTGTCCTGTCAGGAGAATTTTGCCGTCAGCGAGCAACGCGATGGATCTACCCGCAGAGTTCATGTTGAGGGCAAATGAGCCGCTGGAAATGCCATCCACACCGAAGGATTCATCCAGTGTTCCATCCGGCATCAAGCGGCCCAATACGTACGGATAACCGAAAGCGCCTCCGATCGCATAGCCCGCAAAATAAAGGTATTCAAGGTTTGCAGAGCGTTGCACTGCGACGTCATGGATTAAGGTTTGCGACCCTACACGAGGAATATCCAGGCGAAAAATACCGGCATCGGCAAAGCTTTCATCAAGCGACCCGGGGGTCCGCACAGTGTTGTTCGAGTGGCTCATGGAGCGTTCCTTGAGGGGGGATCTCGACTCAAGTAGCTACCCATCAGTCTTTTCCGTCTACTGTAAGGTCTGACAGTAGACACCAAATTTTATCTGTGTGTGCCGACGCTGCACCTACCGTCAAGTGAAGGTCTATAGTGGATTAATCCATTGCCCTCGTGGCCTGCTGTCGAGCGCTGTCCATGGTCAACACCGAACACCTGATCATTTGCGAACACTGCGATTGCGTGTATGAAAAAGTCGCGCTCGCCAAACATCAGAAAACCCTGTGCCAACGTTGCGGCGGGGTGCTCCAGCGCTACAACGGCCTGACGGTTGAACAACGTCTGGCCCTGACGTTCACGGCGGCGATGCTGTGGCTGTTCGCCAATTTCTATCCGGTGATGAGCATCAGCCTCAAAGGCTTGAAAAACAGTGCGACGCTGTGGGATTCGGTGCTCGCGCTGAGTCAGGGGCCGATCACGTTCATGGCGATGGTCGCGGCGATCTCGATCATCATTGCTCCGGCCTTTCAATTGGTGCTGCTGATCTGGGTGCTGAGTTTCGCCCTGTCGTCGCGCCGCGCACCGGGATTCAAGGTGTGCATGCGCTGGCTGGAAACCCTGCGCCCGTGGAGCATGCTTGAAGTGTGTTTGCTGGGAGCGATGGTGGCAGTGTTCAAACTCGCCGGACTGCTCGATGTCTTGCCCGGTATCGGCCTTTTTGCGCTGGCCGTGCTGAGCCTGATGATGATCCGTATTGCCGGCCGCGATATCCGTGACCTCTGGGACATGCCATGAATCGACCAGCGACCGCCAGCGAACTCAATCTGTGCCTGTGCCACAGCTGCGGCCTGGCCTGCGACATGACCGACGAGCCGCACGAATGCCCGCGCTGCGACGCCCCCTTGCACCGGCGCAAGACCAATTCACTGACGCGCACCTGGGCCTATTTACTCGCTGCGCTGGTGTTTTATATCCCGGCCAATCTGCTGCCGGTGATGAACACCACCATGCTTGGCAGTGGCTCCGACAGCACGATCATGAGCGGCGTGCTGGAGTTCTGGCAGCACGGCGCCTGGGACATCGCCCTGATCATCTTCATCGCCAGTATCGCCGTGCCGGGCGTCAAGTTCGTCGCCCTGTCGCTGCTGCTGATTACTGTGCAGCGCGACAGCGGCTGGGCCCGCCGCGAGCGCTCGAAAATGTTCCGTTTCGTCGAGTTGATCGGCTACTGGTCGATGCTCGACGTGCTGGTGGTCGCACTGGTCGCGGCGCTGGTGAAATTCCAGGCGCTGGGCGATATCGAGCCACGCCCGGGCATCCTGTTTTTCGGCATGGTGGTGGTGTTCACCATGCTCTCGGCAATGAGCTTTGACCCGCGGCTGATCTGGGACAACGCCCCCGACGACGAACCGCTCAGCGATGAACAACCTCCAGCAGCACCTGCAATGGATGGCGTAGCGCCCGATCCGACTGGCGCTTGACCTGGCTGCGGCACGAATAACCGGTCGCCAATGCCTCGCCCTTCTCTGCCGGTGCATCGACTTGACGCGCCCACGATTGTTCGTAGATCACTGCCGAGGTTTCGCGGTTACGCGCCTCGTGGCCATAGGTGCCGGACATCCCGCAGCAACCGGTGGCCTGAGTGGCCAGTTTCAACCCCACGCGCTCAAACACTTGCTCCCATTGCCGAGTGGCAGCCGGGGCATTGGTTTTCTCGGTGCAGTGCGCCAGTAAACGGAAGGTCTCGGCCCTGCTCTGGCTAGTCTGTTCCGGCATGACGTCGAGCAGCCATTCCTGCAACAGCGCGACCTCCGGGCATTGCTCCATGCCCGGCACTTTCTGATATTCCTGGCGATAAACCAGTGTCATCGCCGGATCCAGCCCAATCAGCGGCACGCCGACATCCGCCAGCGCTCGCAATTGCCGCGCGTTGCGCACCGCCGCACGGTTGAATGCCGACAGAAAGCCCTGCACATGCAGCGGTTTGCCGTTGGCACTGAACGGCGCCAGATACACCTGATAACCCAGACGCGAAATCAGCTCGACCAGATCCGCCAGCAGCGGCGCTTCGAAATAGCGCGTAAACGCATCCTGCACCAGCACCACGCTGCGTTCACGCTGTGCCTGGGTCAGGCCAGACAGGGTCGACACCGTCGCCGGTTGCACCTGCCAACGACGCATCGCCGCGTGGAAATCAAAGCGACTGAGCAACGGCACATCGACCATTCCGCCGACACGCTCAAGCATGCCGCGAACCCACGAGGCGCCCATTAAACCGTTGTACAACGCCGGAATTCGCGCCATCCAGGGGATGGTGTATTCCAGCGAGGCGATCAGATAGTCCCGCGCCGGGCGCAGATACCGGCTGTGATACAGCTCAAGAAAGCGCGAACGAAACTCCGGCACATTGACCTTCACCGGGCATTGCCCCGCGCAGGACTTGCACGCCAGACAACCGGCCATGGCGTCGTAGACCTCATGGGAGAAGTCTTCGGACTGCGCGCGGCTATTGCGCCAGCGCTGCCACAACGAAGAGAAAAATGCCGGTCGGCGAACGGCATCCGACAATACATCTACACCCGCCTCGCCCTGCAACCGCAGCCACTCACGGATCAACGATGCCCGCCCCTTGGGCGATTGCGCGCGTTCGCGGGTGGCTTTCCATGACGGGCACATCGCATCGTCAGGGTCAAAGTTGTAGCAGGCGCCGTTGCCATTGCAGTGCATGGCCGCGCCGTAGCTCTGCCAGACTTTTTCGTCGATCTGCCGATCCAGTTCGCCACGCAGAGTCACTTCGTCAATTTTCAACAACGCCGCGCCGGTGTTGGCTGGGGTGGCGATCTTGCCCGGGTTGAACTGATTGAACGGGTCAAACGCCGCCTTCAACGCTTGCAGGGCCGGATACAGTTCACCGAAAAACGCCGGCGCGTATTCCGAGCGCAGGCCTTTGCCGTGCTCACCCCAGAGCAGGCCGCCGTAACGTTGGGTCAGCGCCGCAACGCCATCGGACACTGGACGCACCAGCGCCGCTTGCTGTGGATCTTTCATGTCGAGAATCGGCCGCACGTGCAGCACGCCGGCGTCAACATGGCCGAACATGCCGTACTGCAAACCGTGGCTGTCGAGAAGCTCGCGCAACTCGGCGATGTATTCGGCCAGGTGCTGCGGCGGCACGGCGGTGTCTTCGACAAACGGCTGCGGCCGTGCTTCACCGGCGACGTTGCCGAGCAGACCGACCGCACGTTTGCGCATGCCATAGACCTTGTTCACTGCCGCGTGACCGACGGCCAGGGTGTGGCCGAGTCGCTCGACAGTGCGGTCACTGGCCAGGTGCTCGATGAAGGCTTCGACCCTTTTCTGCAAATCCTCGGGATCATCACCGCAAAATTCGACGAGGTTGATCCCCAGGGTCGGTCGCTCGGCGCTCTGCGGAAAATACTCGGCAACGCCGTGCCAGACGATGTCCTGCATTGCCAGCAGCAACACCTTCGAGTCCACGGTTTCAATCGATAGCGGCTTGAGTGCCATCAAGGCGCGAGCGTCGCGCAGCGCGTCCATGAACCCGGCGTAGCGGATGTTCACCAGCATCGTGTGCTTGGGGATCGGCAGCACGTTGAGCCTGGCCTCGACCACAAAACCCAGCGAACCTTCGGCGCCACACAACACGCTGTTGAGGTTGAAACGATTGTCTGCCTCGCGCAGATGTGCGAGGTCGTAACCGGTCAAGCATCGATTGAGGTCGGGAAAGCGCTCTTTGATCAGTGCGCCCTGCTCATCAATGATCTGCCGCGCACAACGATAGACTTCGCCGACCCGATCCTCGCGCGCGCACTGTGTCTCAAGTTCGCTGTCCTCAAGCGGCAAACCGTGCAGACGCTCACCGCCGCGCAGAATCATGTCGAGCTCGAGTACGTGGTCGCGGGTCTTGCCGTAGGTGCAACTGCCCTGGCCGCTGGCGTCGGTGTTGATCATGCCGCCGACGGTGGCACGGTTGGATGTCGACAATTCTGGAGCGAAAAACAGTCCGGCGGATTTCAGCGCGGCGTTGAGCTGATCCTTGACCACCCCGGCCTGCACCCGCACCCAGCGTTCCTCAACATTGATTTCCAGAATACGGTTCATGTGCCGCGACAAGTCGACCACGATGCCGTCTGTCAACGATTGGCCATTGGTGCCGGTTCCACCGCCACGCGGGGTGATGACCACTTGTTGGTAGGCCGGTTCGGCAATCAGTCGTGCAACGCGCGCCACATCGTCGGCGTCCATGGGAAACACCGCAGCTTGCGGCAAGCGCTGATAGATTGAGTTGTCGGTGGCCAGCACCACACGACTGGCGTAGTCGGCGCTGATTTCACCGCGAAATCCACTGGCCTTAAGGGCTTTGAGGAACTGCTGATAATCGGAGGTCAGAGCGGTAGAGGGCGACAGCTGGGCAATCATCGGTCAGGGTATCTCGGGTCAAAATCAGGCCGTGTGGCGGTGAACAGTTGTACGCAACGAATGATTGCGTCAGGCTCCGCCATCTCATGTTGTCCATATTCATTGCTGAAGGATCTTGGGACAACCGTAAATTCGACCCGCTATTAATGACTTTTACGAATGAATCCGCGAACGCTCACCCCTTCCATGTCGTTATTGCTCGCCTTCGAGGCTGCCGCGCGCCACGAAAGCTACACACGCGCCGCCCATGAACTGTCGCTGACGCAAAGTGCGGTCAGCCGTCAGGTGCAGATTCTGGAGAAGATGCTCGGCATGCGCCTGTTCAATCGGGAGGGACGCAAAGTCGTCCTGACGGATGTCGGACGCATGTATCAACGCGAACTCGCCGAGGCCCTCGGGCAAATTCGCAGCGCGACCCTGCAAGCCATGGCGTTTGGTTCGGGGATCCACAGCTTGCGGCTGGCGACGCTGCCGACTTTCGGTTCGAAATGGTTGCTGCCGCGACTCAAGGACTTCTACACAGCCCACCCGGGCATGACCGTGCACCTTCATTCACGCATTGAAGCCATCGACTTTGATACCAGTGAAATCGATGCGGCGATTTGTGTGGGCGCAGGGGAATGGCCGGGGCTGAGCGCCCTGCCCCTGCACACCGAAGAACTGGTAGTTATTGCCAGTGCGCAATTGTCCGTCGCCGAGCGCGATGACGCCGAAAAGCACGTCGCCGGGCAATTGCTGCTCAACGTCAGCAGTAACGCCCAAGCCTGGACCGAGTGGTTCACTCATCACGGCCTGCCGCACCGCAGCATGCGCATCGGCCCGAGCTTTGAAATGACCTCGCACTTGATTCAGGCGGTGCGGGCGAATATTGGTGTCGGCTTGGTGCCGAGGATTCTGGTCGAGGATGAATTGCTCAGCGGTGAGCTGCTGCAACTCGGAGAACCGATCACCAGTCGTCGCAGCTATTACCTGGTGTATCCGCCGCGCAATGAAGCGCTGCCATCGCTGAAGGCGTTTCGGGACTGGTTGGTGGATACGCTCTGACCCGCATCAGCGCTTTAGCGGTGGAGGCGCACTCGGCCCCTTGAACAGTGGTTTCTCCAACGGCTTTCCGTCGGGCCCAAAGAATAGATATTCGTATTTCTTTGGCATTAACTGCATAGCTCTGGCGGTCATGACGAACCCTCTGATGCCGGGCTGAACTCAACCCATTTAACCTTCGCGGAATCTATCAGCAAAAACTCAGCGCCAAAAGGCACCGTTTGGCCATTGCCATCGAGCCAACGCGGATTATGGATCAGGAACTGCCCATTGGCTGACTCCGGCGGCCACTCGGCCGGCCAGCCAGCGACGCGCCTTTCGTCATGCAAATGCAGGGTGATGAGCCGATCAAATTGCGCAAATGCGCAGAACCATTCACTCGGGTAGGAAGATTGTTTCGTTACGTTTCTGCGACGCAACCAGCCATGCAACCTGTCATTGGTAGCAAAATAACAGGACAGCAATCCAAGTAACAGCGAAGAAAGGAATGCCCATGACGTCTGCGCCTTGCCATCCTATATTCCTACAGAAAGTCCCTTCGCCCCCAACCACAAACAGACCACACCAATACCTGTTACCGCCCCATGAATCACAAACGTAAATATCAACGCCTGCACAATCTGCCCGAAGGTATCAGGCCGCTTGAATGCGGTAAGCGTGTAAAAAATCCAGGTTGAGACAAATCCGGGGATGAGGTACTGCAGCAACGGAATAACTTCTTTGACCAGATCATCCATGATCTGCGGCTCCTTGAAAGACATGCCGCCCCCGATTGAGGGCTGGCACTTAAAAGCCTAGTGCACGCTGAAAAAATGCTCGCCGCCAACTGTCACAGGTCATTACCCGAGACCGAAAAACCTAAGCATCCTGCAAGATCAGATCCGCTCCCTTCTCCGCCACCATCAGCACCGCCGCGTGAGTATTGCCCGACGTCACATTCGGGAAAATCGACGCATCGACAATCCGCAACCCTTCAAAACCATGCACCTTGAGACGGTTGTCGACCACTGAAGTCTGCTCGTCCGCGCCCATCGCGCAAGAGCCGCACAGGTGATAGATCGAGCCGCAGTTCTCGCGGAAGTACTGCAACATCTGTTCGTCGGTCTCTACTGCAGGTCCCGGCAGAACTTCGTCGACGGTGATGCTCTTGAGCGCCGGGGCGTTCATGATTTTGCGCATCAGGCGACTGCCCTGGATGACTTCGTCGATGTCCTTCTGCGTGCTCAGATAATTCGGATCGATCAGCGCCGCATCACGGGGATTTTTTGAAGCTATCTCGATGTGCCCACGGCTGGTCGGGCGGCACGGGTTGAAACACAACAGGAAACCGGAATACGGCTCGGGCTTGAGACTGGCCTTGTTGTTTTTCGGGATCTGGTACGAAAGCGGATTGAAATAGAGCTGCAAATTCGGATGATTCTGTTGCTCGTCGCCACGGAAGAAACCGCCTGCCTGATTGACGCTCATCGCCAGTGCACCTTTGCGCGTCAGCAGGTACTTCACACCGAGCTTGAGCTGGCCGAACAGCGAACTCAGTTCATCGTTGAGCGTCGGGATATTGGCCTTGTAGTAGTAACTGGCGCACAAGTGATCCTGCAGGTTCTGCCCGACCGCCGGCAGATGTTTGACCAGAGGAATCTGGTGCCTGGCCAGCAACGCGCGGTCAGCCACACCGGACAGTTGCAGAATTTTTGGTGTATCGACTGCTCCCGCGCAGAGGATCACTTCCTTGCGCGCTGTGAAGGTTCGCACCACGCCGTGCTGGGTAATGGCAATGCCCGTCGCGCGCTGCCGGGTTTCGTCGAACAACACCCGATCCACCAACGCGTAATGCTCAACCTTCAGGTTCGCACGCTTCAGTGCCGGATGCAGGTGGGCGAAGCTGCTGGAGCAGCGCTGCCCATTTTTGGTGTTGACGTCATAAAGGCCGGCGCCTTCGAATTTCGCACCGTTGAAATCTTCGCTACGCGGATAGCCGAGCTCAGAGCAGCCCTGAAGGAATACATCACAAATCGGATGAGTCTGGCCCTTCATCGGCGTAATGCTGATCGGGCCGCTGCCGCCGTGGTATTCGCTGTCGCCCAGCGGATGGTTTTCCAGTTTGCGGAAGTACGGCAGCACATCCTTGAAGCCCCAACCGTCATTGCCATTGGCTGCCCAATCGTCGAAATCATGAGCCTGGCCGCGCACATAGATCATGGCGTTGATCGAGCCCGAACCGCCCTGGACCTTACCGCGTGGTGCATAGATTTCGCGGTTGCCCAACTGCTTCTGGGGCTGGCTGTAATACATCCAGTTGAAGGTCGGGTTGTAATACATTTTGGCGAACCCGACCGGGATCTTGAACCACAGGGAGCTGTCCTTGCCGCCCGCTTCCAGCAGCAGCACGGTGTGTTTGCCAGAGGCCGAGAGCCGGTTGGCCAGCACGCAACCCGCGGCGCCTGCGCCTGCGATGATGTAGTCGTATGTCATGCACGGTTACCGCGTAAGTCGTTGTACAAAAATCGGAATGAACACTGCGATCCCCTGTAGGAGCGAGCCTGCTCGCGATGGCGGCGTGGCAGTCGACATTTGCATGTCTGGCACACAGCTATCGCGAGCAGGCGAAGGCCTACAGGAACCGTGTCAGCCTCGGGCCGGCGATGTGTCTTTGACATCCACCGGCGTCGGCGCCATTTGCAGGTGCAGACGTTCGCCGGTGTAAGGCGAGTGCTTGCGCACCACGTCCATGTTCAGCTCAACCCCAAGGCCCGGCTCGGTGGACGGGATGATGTAGCCGTCCTCCCACTGCAACGGTTTGGTCAGCACCTCGGCGTGGAAACCGCCCCAGGTCTCGATGCTTTCCTGAATCAGGAAGTTCGGCGTGCAAGTCGCTAACTGGAAACTTGCCGCTGCACCGATCGGCCCGTTGTAAAGGTGCGGGGCGATTTGCGCGTAATAGGCCTCGGCCATGCTGGCGATCTTTTTGGCCTCGAGCAGGCCGCCGCAGCGTGCGACGTTCATCTGCAAAATCGACGCACCGCCCGCCTGCAACAATTTGAAGAATTCGTACTTGGTGGTCAGACGCTCGCCGGTAGCAATCGGGATGCTGGTCTTGGCCGCGACTTGCGCCATGGCCTCTTCCTGGCCCGGCGGTACGGGCTCTTCGAACCACAGCGGATCGTATTTTTCCAGGCGCTTGGCCAGCCGGATCGCCGACGACGGCACCATCTGCCCGTGGGTGCCGAACAGCAGGTCACACTTGTCACCCACTGCTTCGCGAATCTTGCGGCAGAAGGTTTCGCAGCGCTCCAGCACTTCCAGTGAGATCTGGTGCCCGGAGTACGCGGTATACGGCCCGGCCGGGTCGAATTTCACGGCGGTGAAGCCTTTGTTCATATTCTCGATGGCGCATTCGGCCGCCAGATCCGCATCGTCGTAGTCGTATTCGCCGCGACTGTTGATCGGGTACAGATAGGTGTAGGAGCGAAGGCGCTCGTTGACTTTGCCGCCCAACAATTCGTAAACCGGTTTGTTCGCCGCCTTGCCGATGATGTCCCAGCAAGCCATCTCCAGGCCGCTGACCACGCCCATCATGGTCAGGTCGGGACGCTGGGTGAAACCGCTGGAATAGGCCTGACGGAAGAAGCGTTCGATATGGTGCGGATCCTGATCGAGCAGATAGCGCTCGAACACGTCCTCAATGATCGGCAGCATGGCTTTGGGACCGAAAGTAGCGGCATAAATCTCGCCGACGCCTTCGATGCCGCAATCGGTCTTGAGTTTGACGAACAGCCAATACATGCCGCCAATGTGCGGCGGTGGTACGGCGACGATGTGAGTTTCAAGGGCGATGACTTTCATCTCAGGCACCTGTCTTTTTCAGTGATTTGCGGTTGATCCGGGCACGCAGGGTCAGCGCGGCAAAAGTGCCGAGCAGACCGACGAAGGCGATGTAGCCGAAATACAGCTGGTAGCCGAGGGCGCCCGGGTAGTGTTCGGTGAGGTAGCCATTGATCAGCGGAATAAAGGCATCCGGCATGTAACCCACTACCGAGACGATGCCGATGGCCAGGCCTGTGATGCGCAGCGGAATGTCACAGCTGTCGAGGATCGCCCAGTACAGACCACGAATCGCGTAGGTCATCAAACCGATGAAAATCACCGTGGCAATCAACAAGCCCATGCTGTTGAGCGCTGGAAACACGATCAGCCCGATCATCGCCAGCGAGGCCAGCAGCAGAGCAACGATCAGCACCGAGATGTTGGAAAACTTGTCGCCCAACCAGCCCCCGCCAATGCCACCCAGCGGGCGCATCCACAACTTGATCGTGGTGATGGTGCCCGCCATGACCGCCGTCAGACCCCCACCTTGCAGGTAATCCGAGAAGCTGTAGGTGGCCCAGAAGATGTGGTAACCGCAGAACACGATGGCGGTGACGAGCCACAACTCAGGGATTTTCACCAGCGTCGTCAGATCCTGGAGCAGGTTGAACTTGCCCTTCTCCACCGCTGGCGTGTCCTCCATCGATTTCGGATCCTTGATCAACACCAGCACACAGCCGATGGCAATACAGGTAAAGGCGTAGAGGTAGACCACATGCTTGAAGCCTTCGGCAGTGGACTCGCCACGGGTCTCGGTGGCGAACGCAAACAGCGCCAATGCAACCGTCGCCAGCAACGCTTCAACCAGACCGCGACCACCATCAAGGATGCCGAAGAAACGACCCTGCTCGGTGTGATGAGCAATCATCTTCACCCGCTTGAGCACCGAGGCCCAAAAGGTCAAACCGGTGGTCAGGCCCCAGCAGCCAAAGATGATCATCAGCCCGGTCATCGACGGCGCGGTCGAATACCAGAGCCCCAAGGCGCCGGTGGCAACCAGCGAGAAGAAAATCAGAAAGCGTGGCGCAATTCGGTCGGCCAGCCAGCCGCTCGGCAAATAGCTGAGCAGGAAGATCGTGCCGAGCATCGAGTACAGATAGCCCAGTTCACTGTGGCTGATCTGAAAAACCTCGAGCATCGTGGTCTGGTAGACCTGGCGCAGATACAGAATCGGATAGATCGCGCCGGCGGCGAGCACCAGCAACATCAATTGGAAATAGCGACTTCCTTTGTCACTTTGGCTTTTCACAGCCGAATTGGAACCCTGAACAGCGGCAGCAGAGGATGCATGCTTGGACATTGAAGTGACCTCGGGCAACCCGGTGCTCCGGGCGCCCCTGATAATTGTTTTTATAGGTGCAGCGTGAGGCGTGTTGCGGTGGATCAGTACTTCATGACCACGAGTCGGGTCTGGGTAAATTCGAGCATGCCGTGCTTGCCGTCATCGCCGCCCAGCCCGGAGCGTTTCCAGCCGGCGTGGTAGCCCTGATACGGATCGGCCGGGGTGCGATTGACGTACAACTCGCCAGCCTCGATGGCATTGGCGATTTTCTGCGCGGTGCGATAGTTCTCGGTGTAGAGCACCGACGCCAGGCCGAACTGGTGGTCGTTGGCCATGGCCAGCGCCTCGTCGATATCCCGATACTTGAGCACCGGCAGCACCGGGCCGAAGATTTCTTCCTGAACGATTTCCATGTCCTGACGGCAGCCACTCAGCAGCGTTGGCGGGTAGAAATGCCCCGGTCCTTGCGGCAGTACACCGCCACTTTCGAGGGTCGCGCCTTGTGCAACGGCGCGCTGGACCATGGCGTGGATGTTCTTCTGCGAACTGGCGTTGACCAGCGGGCCCATGAGGTTTGCGTCGGTCGCGCGATCGCCGAATTTGACGTTGGCGATTTTGGTCTTGAGCAGACCAAGGAACTGCTCGTAGATGCTTTCCTGCACATAGACCCGCTCCACCGCCGTGCACAACTGGCCGCAATGGGTGGTCTTGGAGGCAATGATCGCGCTCGCGGCAGCTTCCAGATCGGCATCCGCCTCGATGATCGCCGGGGTCTTGCCGCCCAACTCCAGCGACGGCTTGGCGATGTTGGTCTTGCAGTAGTCGAGCACGATACGCCCGGCGTTGACGCTGCCGGTCAGGGTAATCAGGCCCACCGCTTTATGAGTGCAAACCGCCGCTGCGGTGGCGTGATCCATGGTCAGGATATTGATGACACCCGCCGGCATGCCCGACTGCTGCACCGCTTTGGCGATTTCGAACGCCGAAGTCGGTGTGTTGTTGCTCGGACGCACCACCACGGTATTGCCGGCAATCAACGCCGGGGCGATTTTGCGCAGCAAGGTATAGACCGGGTAGTTGAACGGGATCAGGCAGGCCACGACACCAATCGGCTCGCGATGCAGAAACAGGTTCTCGTCGGGACTGTCGCTGGGGATGATTTCGCCTTCGATACGCCGCGCCCACTCGGCGTGGTAGCGGGTGATCTGTGCGGCGTAGCGGGCTTCGTTGCTGGCATCGCTGATGCTTTTGCCGGACTCCGCTGCCAACGCGGCGCCGATGGCCTCGGCGCGATCCTCAAGAGCCGTGGCGAGCGCTCGCAGATGTTCGCCGCGTTCGATGCTGGTGAGTTTGCCCCAGACCTTTTGCGCCGCTGCGGCGGCGTCGACGGCGGCGGTGGCCTCTTCAGCAGTGGCGCCCGACACATGGCCGAGCAGCGCTTCGGTGGCCGGGTTGTAGACCGCGATCAGCGCCGCGCTGGCAGGCTCGATGAATTGGCCGTTAACAAAATTTCGCTCGGTTCGCATGTGCATCGCCCATCGTTGTTTTTATCAATGCCACCAGTCTTGTCATCGATGGCAGGTTGAACAAACGATTTATCGGGCGCCAGAACATTCGAAAAATGCAGGTTACTCCCAATAGCGATGTCTCAGATGGCCGCAGTCGAAGGCTCCAACTGGCGCTGGGCCAACCAGATCTCTTCCTGCAACCACTGACTGAACACCTGCAACTGCGGCATTTCAGTCTGCTCCGGCCGGGTTACCAGCCAATACGACTGATGCCCCTCGACATGCACGTTCAGCACTTGGGTCAACTGACCGCTGGCCAACTCTGCGGCGACCATGTGCCAGTCGGCAATGGTAATGCCCAGCCCATCGGTCGCCGCTTGTATCGCCAGATCCAGCAGGTCGAACTCATAGCCGCCCTGGGTATCGACACCGCTGATACGTGCCGCGTCGAGCCAGTGTTTCCAGGTCAGGTAACGCTGATCTTCCTTGGCCAACACATGCAGCAGTGTCAGGCGATTGAGATCGATGCCCTGCTCGCTACCCTCGCGGGTGTATAGAAAAGGCGCACACACGGCGATATGTCGCTCCTGGATCAGCAAAGAGCTGTCGAGCCCGTCCCACTCGCCGTCGCCAAAACGGATCGCACAGTCCAGGTTGCTGGTTTCCGCCAGGCTGTCCTGCAAGCGCGTGGTGATGCTCAACTCGAGTTCCGGGTGCTGCTCGCGCAAACGCCCCAGCCGCGGCATCAACCAGCGACTGGTAAAGGTCGGCGGCGCGTTGATGTGCAGACGATTGGAGTGGGTTTTCTGCTGGATGCTGCGCACCGTCAGCTCAATCTTGTCGAATGACTGATGCAGCGCCCGCAGCAGAACCTTGCCGGCACTGGTCAGCTCCAGATGATGATGGCGGCGCTCCAGCAGGCTTTCGCCGAGCTGCTCTTCCAACTGCCGGACCTGACGGCTCACCGCGCTTTGGGTGACATTGAGCAACTCGGCGGCGCGGGTGAAGCTGCCGGTGCTACCGGCCACTTCGAACGCTTTGAGCGCATTCAGGCCGGGCATTTTGCGTTTCATATCAAGGCACTCGAAAACCACTGACAAGACGCGAAGCATCCCACGAGTTTGACGGACTGTCCTACAGGAATTTCCGAGTAACATGCATTCGACGCAGGTTCTTCCGTCGTTTTTATCGTTTGTTCCAGATCTGTCGGATGGCAAAACTGCGCGGCATCTCTAATAAAAACAATCGAGAGCCGCTCCATGCCCTTCCCCTCTTTGTTTCGCCTGCGCACGACCTCCATCGCTCTGTTTTGCAGCTTTGCCGCTCCGGCAATGGCGGTGCAGGTCACCGATAATCTTGACCTGGGCGGCGCCATTCGCGCGCGCTGGGATGTCGATCCTGATCGCGACATTCAAAAGTTCGGCCTCGACACGGTGTTCCTCAGCGCCAAGTACAACTCCGACACCTGGATCGGCGAGGCGCAATACCGCTTCTACGGTCGCTCCTACCCTTACCAGTACAGCAAAAACTACGGCGACATCCGCTTCGCCAAGTTCGCGTGGGCCGGGTACAAATTCAATCCCGATCAGCAAGTGCAGGTGGGGTTGAACACGGTGCCGTTCGGTTTGCAGCCCTACTTCGGCAGCACCTTTTACGAAACCCTGGGCAACGTCATCGGCCTGGAAGATGTGCAGCAGGTCGGCGCCAAATACATCCAGCAAAGTGGCGACTGGAATTTCCAGGCAGGTTACTACCTGCGTCCTGCCTGGCAAGGCAAAGGCACCAGCAATGGCGTGACCTATTCCAGCGTGGTGTCCGAGGCTGACAGCTATGTCGCTGACGGCAGCGACAACCAGGAGCGCAACACCGTGGTGCTGCGGGTGGCCAAGGCCATGGATCTTGGCCCCTGGAAATCCGAAGTCGGCGTCTCGGGCCTGACTTCAAGCCTTCAGAACAGAGACACCGACAACGATGGGCGACGCAACGCCGTCGCCGTCCACTATCTGGGCAAGAACGGCCCGTGGGGCGTGCAACTTCAGGCGGCGCGACAGCAGATGTCGCCGCGCAACCCCGGCAGCGATGAAGTGGTGACGCTCGGCGGCTATGACGGCACCTATAACGTTGCCAGTCGCGGCAATTTGTACGTCGCGGATGTGAGTTATGACGTCGCCGGCAAGTACCTTTTCGATCAAGTCAGCGGGATCAAGCTCTACGCCAACTACAGCGCTTTCGACAAGTCTGCCAGCGGCTTCAAGACATCAGAACGAATGATCCTCGGCAGCTCGTTTTCGGTGAGCAAGTTGTGGGTGGCCGCCGAATGGCTGATCGGCAAGAACGATCCCTACATCGGCGGCAGCAGTTACACCCAGAGCCTGGGCGCCGGCGGACTGGATCAGTGGGAGAACCAGATGTATGTGAACATTGGGTATTACTTCTGATCCGGAATTGACTGCGTATCAAAGTCAGCCTTCGCGAGCAAGCTCGCGAAGGCGTCCTGCCAAACACCACTTGCATCCGCCCCTCACCAATAGTCAGATAGGCCCTACAAACCAAACTTACAAAAATAAAACCGAGCTAAACGCTCGATCCGGGGTTCTGCCTCCATGCGTCAACTGCCCTCGCTCAACACCCTGCGCGTGTTCGAAGAAGTCGCGCGCCATCGCAGTTTCAGTCAAGCCGCACAAGGACTGAACGTCACTCAGGGCGCAGTCAGTCGCCAGATCAAACAACTCGAAGACTACCTGGGCGTGGCGCTGTTCGTCCGCACCCCGCAAGGCCTGTCACTGACCGAAGCCGGCAGCAACCTCAAACCGCATCTGGCCGAAGCGTTCGACCACATGGAACGTGCGCTGCAAGCGGTGCGCGTGCCCAACCTGCGTCAACGCCTGCGCGTGCTCGCACCGCCAACCTGGGCGACACGCTGGCTATCGCCGCACTTGCGTGCGTTCTGTCAGCGCTATCCAGACATCAGCCTGAGCGTGACCAATCAGGCCAGCCACGACAGCGCCGCAGAAATCGACTGCCACATCCGTTTCGGCCTTTGCGCCTCTACGCATTGCGCCAGTCAATTGTTGGTGATGGAACGGCACATCGCAGTCGCCAGCCCTGAGTTATTCAATGGCGATCAAGCGCCGGATCTGAGGGAGTTTCCACTGTTGCACATCCTCCACGACGGCAAGCGCCTGAAGGTTTGGGAGAACTGGCTGGCGGCCATGGGCCGGGAGGACATCGATGCCGGGCAGGGACTGGAATTCAGCACACTGGATCAGGTGATCCACACCGCGCTGGCCGGAGGTGGCCTAGCGGTGATCGATCGGCAGATGATCGAGAAGGAACTGGCTAACGGCAGCCTGTTACCGATCACCCCGATTGAAGTGATCGGCCCCTACGGTTACTGGCTGGATGTGGCGAATGACAAGCAAGGCTTGTCGAAAGTGAAGCTGTTTACTGACTGGTTGAGTCTGGTCAGTAATCCTTGAAACACCGCGCTCCCATTGTAGGAGTGAGCCTGCTCGCGATAGCGGTCTTTCAGCCAGCATCCATTTTGGATGTCAGTCCCTCATCGCGAGCAGGCTCACTCCTACAGTCAGATTTGTGTCGCCACTTTGGTCACTGTGGTGACACTCCCCTCCACCGGACTCTGCGCCTTGCACGCCTGACTCAACGTCAACGACTTGGTCTCCGGCGCCCATGCCCACGACAGCAACGCACCGATCGCCAGAATCGCTGCCAGAATGCCCATGGTCGGACTCAGGCCAATCCCCGCCACACTGACCGGCAACAGGAACGTACTCACTGCCGAGCCCAAGCGACTCACTGCTGTTGCCAGGCCAATACCGCTGGCGCGCACTTCGGTCGGGAAACTCTCTGCCGGGAACACCCCGACCAGATTGCTCACCGCCGACAACACCAGTGTGAACACGCCGAACACCAGCACCATCAGCCACGCCGCACTGCCCGGCAACACCGCCAGCAGGAGCAACGCCACCGCAAGGATGATGAACGAGTTGATCAGAAATCCGCGGCGGGTGAACTTGATCGTGCACCAGATGCCGATCAGCGCACCGAGGATTAGCAGCATGTTCAGCATCAGTTCGGTGCCAAAGCCTTCCGCCAGGCCCATCTGCTGCAGGATCGACGGCAGAAACGTGTAGATCGCAAAATACGGCATCACGATGCACACGAAAAACAGGCAGTTGAACGCGGTGCGTTTGCGGTACTCGCGGCTGAACAACACCGCATAGCCGGAACGGGTTTCCGTGGAGCGGGTTTCATCCAGCTCTACGTTATCGCCCAGATGTTTTTTGACGATCGCCCGCGCCTCGGCCACCCGCCCTTGATTGACCAACCAGCGTGGCGACTCCGGCGTGCCGATCCGCGCAATCAGAATCAACGCAGCGGGGATCGCTGACGAGGCCAGCATCCAGCGCCAGGCATCGTCGCCAAGGCTGAGCATCGCGGTGCCGACGAAGGTGGCGGCAACGTAACCAAACGTCCAGATCACGCTGAACGACCCGAGCAACACGCCACGATGCTTCTTCGGCGAGAACTCGGCCAGCATCGCGTGACCGACGCTGAAATCACCGCCCAGCCCAATGCCGATCAGCACGCGGCAGAGAAACAGGCTCATCGCCGTTTCAACGTAGAACTGCATCACCGAGGCAACAGTGATGAGCACGAAACTGACCAGGAAGATTTTCTGCCGGCCGACCTTGTCCGAGATCCAGCCGAAAAACAGACTGCCGAAAAACAGCCCGATCAACGCCGAAGCGCCAATCAATCCCTGCCAGAACGCATCCAGTTGCATTTGCGGGCTGAGCAAGGTGAACGCAATGCCGATCAGGCCAAGGATATAGCCGTCGGTGAAGTGCGCGCCGAAGGTCAGGCCGGCGATTTTGATGTGGAAGCGACCGATGGGCAGGTCGTCGATTTTTATTGGTTGAGCGGACATGTTCATCTCCAATTGTTGTTATTGACGGAGAAATCGATTGCTCTTGTTTTAACGGTGGACGCGATCCCTGTGGCGAGGGGATTCATCCCCGATGGGGTGCGAAGCAGCCCTTCTTTTGAATCAAAAAGCAGGGGAGTACTGCGCAACTCATCGGGGGATAAATCCCCTCGCCACATAACGCCTCACAAGGTTTCATCAGGAGAAGTCAGAGACCGCCCATCAACAAGTATTTGATCTCCAGATAGTCATCCAGACCGTACTTCGAACCTTCGCGCCCGAGGCCCGATTCCTTGATCCCGCCGAACGGCGCTACTTCCGTAGAAATGATCCCTTCGTTGATCCCGACCATCCCGGCCTCAAGTCCTTCGGCCATGCGCCACACCCGGCCGATATCGCGACTGTAGAAATACGCCGACAGCCCGAATGGCGTGTCATTGGCGCGCCGCAATACTTCGGCTTCATCCTTGAAGCGGAAACACGCGGCGACCGGCCCGAAGGTTTCGTCCTGCGCGATCAGCATGTCGCCATTGACCTCGGTGAGGATGGTTGGCTCGTAGAACGTGCCGCCCAAGGCATGACGACGCCCGCCGCACAACAGCGTGGCGCCCTTCTCCAGTGCATCGCTGACATGGCTTTCAACCTTGGCCAGTGCGGCAGCGTTGATCAATGGGCCTTGCTCGGTATCACCTTCCAACGCACTGCCGACTCGCATCGCTGCAACGGCTTCAGCCAGTTTGCCGGTGAAGGCCTCGTACACACTGTCTTGAATAAAGAAGCGGTTGACGCACACACAGGTCTGCCCGGTGTTGCGAAATTTGGAGGCCATCGCACCTTTGACGGCAGCGTCCAGATCGGCATCGTCGAAGACAATGAACGGCGCGTTGCCGCCCAGCTCCAGCGAGACCTTTTTCAAAGTGTCGGCGGCCTGGCGCATCAGCAATTTGCCAGTGCGCGTAGAACCGGTGAACGACAGTTTGCGCACCACGCTGGAGGCTTGCAGCGCGCCACCAATAGCGACGGCATCGCCGGACACTATATTGAGCACACCCGCCGGAATGCCGGCCTGTTCAGCCAGTACCGCCAGGGCGAACGCCGACAATGGCGTCTCTTCCGAAGGTTTGAGAATCATCGTGCAACCCGCCGCCAACGCCGGCCCCACCTTGCGGGTGACCATTGCCAACGGGAAGTTCCACGGGGTAATCGCCGCAACCACGCCGATGGCTTCCTTGACCACAATGATCCGTGCATCCGCCTTATGGCTCGGGATCACATCACCGTAGGCCCGCTTGGCCTCTTCGCCGAACCATTCGAGGAAGCTTGCGGCATACACTACTTCGCCCATGGCCTCGGCCAACGGCTTGCCCTGTTCACGACTGAGCAGTGTCGCCAGATCTTTCTGGTTGGCGAGCATCAAGTCACTCCAACGCTTGAGCCGTTGGCTGCGCTCCTTCGCCGTCAGTTTTCGCCACGCCGGCAAAGCACGGTTGGCAGCCTCGATGGCCAGAACGGTTTCCTCGGCACCGGCCTTTTGCACCTCGGCAATCAACTCGCCATTGGCCGGATTGCGCACCGGATAAGTCGAGCCACCCCTGCCCCATTGGCCATCGATGAAGTTGCCGTACCGGATCAAATCGCTCATGCCACCGCTCCTTGCAGGGTGAACCGCTCCAGCCCCGGACGGGCCATGCGCAAGATGCGTTTGCCAGCGGTGTAATCGTTGATCACGTCGCACGGCGTGTAATTGCGTTCCAGTTCATGCAGCTCGTCAGCGTCGAGCCTGGTTTCCAGTGCGGCCAGCGCACTGTCGAACTGCGCGGTGGTATCAGCGCCGACCAGCATGCAGTCGACACCGGGGTGATTGGCCACCCAGGCCTGGGCGATTTGCGCATTCGACACGCCGCGAGCCCGGGCTACGCGCTGCACCGAATGGGCGATCTCGAACGAGGCTTCGTCGCTGTACATCTGCTGGGTAAAGAAGTCGGTCTGGTTGCGGGTCGACTGCACGTCACCGGTCAGCAAGCCGCGAGCCAGCGGACTGAACACCGAGACGCCAATACCCTGGTCGCGGCAGAACGGAATCATCTCGCGCTCTTCTTCGCGGTAGGCGCAATTCAATTGCAGCTGCATGTTGATCGGCTTGATCCAACCATTGCGCTCGCAAGCCATGAGGATCTTCGCCAGTTGCCCGGTGAGCATGGTGGATACGCCGATATAGCGAGCCTTGCCCGAGCGCACGATATCGTTCAAGGCGCTCATGGTTTCTTCGACCGGGGTGTTCACGTCGAAGTAATGCAGCATGAACACGTCGACGTAATCCATGTCCAGACGCTTCAGCGACGCATCGATGCTGTCCATGATGTGCTTGCGTGAATGGCCGCTGGCATTGATGCCGGTGCGCGTGCCGTAACCGACCTTAGTGGTGATCACCAGGTCTTCTCGACGAGCCAGACGCTTGACGATGCGCCCCACCACCTCTTCACCGACACCGGCAGAATAGAAGTCTGCGAGGTCGATGAAATTCACGCCGTTATCCAGTGCGTGCGCGACGATCGGCTCGCTCTGCTTTTCATTGAAGATCCACGGTTTCCAGTCCGGCGTGCCCATGTTCATGGTGCCCAGGCACAAGCGGGAAACTTGCAGGCCGGAGTTGCCCAAACGAATGTATTGCATGGCTCTGACCTCAGGCTTTCGGCGTGTAGAAAGGGTTGCTGATGTGCGCGACAACATCTTTGAGTTGCGCGGTTTCCGGCTTGCCGGTCAGGGCTGCGCGAATCGCAGTGCGGCAGGCGTTGTAGTTGTTCAGATACACAGCGTCGAGATCGTCGCAGGCCGGATTGACCCAATTGGCCGTGACGATCGCCCACTCATCTTCGGCTTCCGGTGGCAGCGTGCCGTCGAGCAATGCTTCAAGCACTGCTTTAGCGATCCCGGCTTGCGAAGCGCCCCACGTTGCGTTGCCGTGCAGGTCGCTACTGATCGCGGCTTTGTTCACATACAGGGTCATCGGCTTGACTGGAATGTTTGGCTGCGCAATCACCATGAACGGGCAATGGCCCTGGCTCGGCGACGCGAGGCTGTTGGCGAAAGCCTGCCCCGCCGGACCATTGCGCGGGCCGATCAGAATATTGATGTGCGCGGCGTTCACGCCCGGGCCTTCGAAACCTTCACCGATGTACAGGTCGAGTTCTTTCATCAGTCATTACTCTTTGTGGTGCAGAGGGATTGTTCGGGTGATCGGCAGCTCACGCGGGCCGGATGGCGAGCGTGATCAATAACGGGCATGGGGAGGTGCGGCGGGGAAAATGCGACATGGCTGCAAACGCTCTCTGGTTGTTATTGATGAGCTGTGTTTGCGATTTTTTAACACCGGGCCATGAGCCGGCTGTAACCATTAAAAATCATGGGGCAATGACTTTTAGTCATGGCCCCTTGAAGACGACTGGAGAAAGGCTGCTAGCGACGCAAGCCATGGCTCACGGGCCTGAAGGCATTCACAGCGAGCCAGGCAAAGCCGATGCGGCTTTCGATCTGGTTCATACACACTGAAGGTCAACGCCGACCTGCACAACCCGTTGCTGTGCGTCAGCAGCGTCTATGACATTGCCTCTGGCGACCTCTCGCTGCCGGGCACCTGGAAAATGAAGGAGGGTAAATAATGTTCGTCAAAGTGTTCGATACCCACGTGCGGACCAAAGATGGCCGCTACCTGCACTTCGATGTGCTCACCGATCGCCAGGCAGACGCGGCGAAGTCCTACGCACGGCAGTTTCTGATCGACAACGGCTTGCAAGACGAGGACATTTCCCAGAGCCAGTGCCAGTTCTGCCACAGCGAACCGGCCAATCCGCAGGTCGCTGCGGCGATCAACGAAAAAGGCTACTTCATCATCACTCTGCAAGGCTTCGAGGAGTAACGCCATGACCCGCTATCAGCCACTGAACTGCGATTTGCACGACTATCTGGAAATCGCCTGCATGCGCGGCTATCAATTGGATATCGAGTTGATCGATGGTCAGCGGCTGGTTGCCCGGGCCATCACCACTCGCACCTCCAGCGACAAAGAGGAGTTCATGGTTATCGAACAGGCAGGTGCGCAACAGGACATCCGTCTCGACCAACTCTTCGCAATCACGCCACAGGATGCCAATGCCGAGTTCGGTCGGATCGTGCTCAGCGAAGCATCTTGCGGCATATGAGAAAAAATCCCGCCCGGATTGAACCGGCGCGGGATTTTTTTGGAACGAAGAGGCTTTACGCAACCACAGGAATCATCGGATCGGCAGCCGCCAGAGCACTCACGCGATCAGCCGCCGGCGGATAGATCCACTGAGTGTTGATCTGGGTTTTCAAAGCTTTGCCTTCCTGTTTAACCAGTTTCACCTGTCGATCCCAGCCTTCGGTGTACACCGCGCCCCAGGCACCAAGGTCCAGACACGTTACGTATTTCGGCTGGCTGTACGGCGTCGGGTCAACACCGAGAATCTGCGCCGCAACGTTATTGCCGGCGTGACGACCGAGCGAGATCGCATGCTGGCAGGTCATCAGCGCGTAGTTGCCGATATCGTCGGTAGCGGCGTAGGCCACATCGCCGGTGGCGAAGATGTCGTCCTGACCGATGACTTTCAGGTGCGCGTCGACGTGCAGGCGCCCTTGCTTATCGCGTTCGGCGGGGATTTGTTCAGTCAGAGAGCTGGCGCACACACCGGTGGTCCAGATGACGGTTTTCGCGTCGATGTGCTGACCGTCCGACAGGGTCACACCGTTAGCGTCGATTGATTGCACCGAAACGCCCAAGCGCCATTCAACCCCCAGCTCCTCGCTGGCTTCGACGATGGATTTACTGATTTCTTCGCCCATCGAGGCACCGATCTTCTGTCCACGATCGACGACGATAACCTTGATATCAGCCTGTTCACCGAGAATCTCGCGCAGACGCGCCGGCATTTCCGTCGCCGTTTCAATACCGGTGAAACCGCCACCCGCGACCACAACGGTATTGCGCGCCTGGTTTTCCGGCAGATTTTTCAGGGCTTTCAGGTGAGTTTCCAGGTGAATGGCCGCTTCGATCCGGTCCACATCAAAGGCGTGCTGGCTGACACCAGGTGTGTCGGATTGTGCCAGGCCACTGCCGGCCGCCAACACCAGTTTGTCGTAGTGAAACACTTGCTTCACGCCAGAGGCATCGGTGTAGCCGACCGTTTTTTGCGCGACATCGATGGTCTCGGCCGCGCCTTTGATGAAGTGAACGCCGACCACTTCGAACAGTTCACTCAGCGGTGCAGCCAATTGATGAGCATTCGGTTCGTAGAATCGCGGACGTACACGCAACTCGGCCTGCGGCGCGAGAACGCTGACTTCGACGTCATCACGACCGTGAAGATCCACCAGACGCGTCGCACTCAACGCCGACCACATACCGCCAAAACCCGCGCCGATAACCAGAATCTGCTGCTTCATTGTGTTTCTCCAGAAAAAGCCAAACCGCTGACAGAGAGGTGATCGATGTTGTCGAAAGCCACACACTACCAACCCAATAGCGCCGACTCTATTGGTCGGACATAAATCCAACAAGTCAGATTTACTGATAGATTTAAACGAAATATTAGATATTGATCGCGCTTGATGACCTGCGAAAAACCTAATATTTATTGGAGAAATGACACAGAAGTATGCAACTGCATTTGAACTGACAGATTGCCGAGTCGGCATCAGACTGTTAGCATTTACGACAAATCAAGTCGGACTTATATATGTCTCTTTACAGCGCAGGCGTCGAATACGGCATTCATTGCCTGACTTTTCTGGTGGGTAGCGGAGGCGACAGCCGCGAAGCCAGCGTGCGTGACCTGGCAGAATTGCAAGGCGTGCCAGTGGAATATCTGGCGAAGATCTTCACCAAACTGGCCAAAGGCAAACTGGTAGTGGCGTCTGAAGGTGTGCGCGGCGGGTTCAGCCTGGCGCGGCCGGCCGACGAAATCACCCTGCTCGATATCGTCAAAGCCATTGATGGTCGCAAGAATATTTTCGAATGCCGGGACATTCGCGGGCGTTGCGCGCTGTTTGAAGGCAGTCCCCCGGAGTGGGCGATTGAAGGCACCTGCTCGATCCACGCGGCCATGATGACCGCGCAAAACCGCATGGAAGAAGCGCTTTCGCAGCAAACCATTCTCGACATTGCGAGAAAAGTCGGACGCAAAGCGCCAGCGGAGTTCGGCCAGCAAGTGGAGGACTGGATTCAGGATCGCCGCGAGAAAAAGGGCAATTTCGGTACTATCCCACTGACCGACATTTCAGACTGACCGCCCCTGAAAGCCAAAAAAAAGCAGAAACCGTTGATGCGGTTTCTGCTTTTTTTACGCTCATAAATGGCGTTACAGGCAATCGCGCACCGATTTGCGCAACGACCCGGATTTTGCCCATGGCGGCCCCTGGTACAACGACACGCGGCTACCGTCCTTGTACTTCACGATATCGAGAATCTCGTCAGCCGTGATAATGCTTGGCGCAGTAATACGATAGCCGTTGGAAATCGAAGTCTGCGAGGTCTTGGCGACATCCTGTTGCCATAACGGTAATACACAAGCGGCATAGTCCCTTGGCGTCTTGTCACTGGTTTTGCTCACGTTGGGCTCACCCGGCACCAACGATGTCGGCAGCGAGCATCCCGCCAACATGGCCAACGCCAGACTCCCGATCCATATTCGCATGGTGTTCCCTTAATCAAAAAAAGCGAATGTAACGCCTAACCGTAGTACACATCCATCGTGGCACCGCGCCCTCAATGAACATAGGACAATTTTTTACATCGATCAGGCCAATGACAGGCCAGCTACGCGCGACAGCTGAAAAATGCGGCTACTCTTTTCTACCGAGAATGTTCAGGAGGTGATCATGCGGCTCAACGAATACGAACACGAACTTCAGCGCGACCTGCAGAGTGTCGCATCGGATCTGCGCTGGTCGGCAGTCGACCTTAAACGCATCGCCGAACAGTTGCGCAAGTCCGGTAACGAAGCGGACGCCCAGACAGTCCTGAGATCCTGCGAGGTTTTGCAAAGCGATGAAGAGCGACTGCAGTTGTACGCCAGAGAAGTGAAGGCGCGCGCCATCAGCCGAATCAAAGTCCACTGATACTGACTCGCCCCACCCAACACGAGCCCCGGCGTAAACCGGGGCTTTTTCATTATTGCCTCCTGCAGGAACCTTTAAAGAATGGCTCGGCTCGAATATTGCAGTTTTATTACCAATTCGTGACAGGCAGTTAACAGGTAACAGATGAAAGTACGAGCAACCGTCATTTGCGAACAGGACCGTCACATTCTCCTGGTGCGCAAACCTCGATGCCGCTGGACTTTGCCCGGAGGCAAAGTCGAGCCCGGTGAAACCCGAGCGAATGCAGCCGTGCGCGAATTGCGGGAAGAAACAGGGCTGAAGGCCGACGACGTGCTTTACCTGATGGAACTACAAAGCGGCAGCACCCGGCATCACGTCTATGAAGCCTCAGTGCTGAATATTGATCAGGCACGCCCGCAGAACGAGATCATCGACTGCATCTGGCACCCGCTGAATGCCGTGCACAATCTGCATACCAGCGACGCGACCTTGCGCATCGTCCAGGCTTTTCAACGACGTTTATGAGGTTCAGCCGGCGAAAGCCCTGCGGCCCGCGCTTATTTCCGTGCGTAATTCACCGATGAAATTGGAAATGTCACGGATCGTGACGAGATGTTCCGGGGAAACGCCATTGAGCAGTAACTCGACGCGCCCGCTGTCCGGCTCATAAACCTTGATCCGCAATAACCCCTGCCCTACTTGCGTGCAGTCGCACTTCAGCGCAGGGAAGCCGGATTCGACAATGCGGCAAATGTCGGCAATGGCGAGCATGAGCGGACGCCTCACAGGCGCGGGATCGATCCGATGAGCATAGATGAGCGATTACCGCCCCGCTCGCCCGAAAAACGCCAACTTGATCACATATTCCATCAGTCTCTCAGTGGGTGTCATGGCCCCAGATCCAGTTCCAGAGCCCCGGCAACTGCACCGACTCAGAGCTTTGCTGAACAGTACGCGCCAGTGCAGCCTTCTCCAATGCAGCGCGGTCATCATAGAACGGCTTGTCCGCCAGCCTCACGCCGGTAGCCGCAGCGCTATCAAGCAGGATTTGCAGGTATTCACGCGTATGCCGCGCGGTATAGCGGTTGAGGTCATGGAAGGTCACTACCACCGGAATCACCCCGTCCACGGTTGGAATTTCGCCTTGGGCAATGCGCTCGCGGACTTCCGATAACTGCCGAAGCATGTTCGCCCGTCGACGCGGGCTGGCATTGAAACCCCAGATCTTGCCGTCATTGGCACTCAAGTCGGTCAACAAAACGTGCAGCCCGTGTTGCTGATAGGCGGCGAAAGTACGTTTGTCGTAGTTCCAGAATGGCGGGCGCAACAACTTGGGCGGCGCTCCGGTAATGGCCGCGATGTCCGCTGTGCCGTTGCTCAGCGACTCTTCGAGTTGCTGTGGGTCGAGCGAGCGATGGTTGGTGTGCCAGTGAGTGGCGGTATGAAACGCGAGAATATGCCCCTCATTGTGCTCACGTTGCATGATGCTACGGCCGATCTCGCTATGACCGGCCCGAGGCGCACGAGTCTGGACGAAAAACACGGCTTTGATGTCCGGTTGCAGCGAATTGTCCTTGAGGCTGTCGAGCACCGTGGCCGATGGGTTCCAGAAACTTGAAGCGCTGGGGCCGTCATCGAACGTCAGCAGAAAACGAACCGGGGCTTGATCCTTCAGCCGTGTTTCGGTTTTCGCAGTCATTTCGATGGGCGCGGCGATACAGCCTGCCAGTCCGAAAACGATGGCCGCCGCACAAAGAAGCTTGAATCCGGATGTCATGTTTTGCCTTGAGCCCGACCACTGCGGTCATGTTGTCGATCGGCAAAGCTCCCTCGCCCTTATCCATCCCTGCGCTCGGTTCTGCGAGCTGAGGTTGGATAAGGTACACAGGGTTTGGTTCCGGCGCTCGTTCAGCGAGTCAGCGCCTGCTCAAACGAGGTGTCGATAATCCCCGACGTGGCCAGCGGTGCCGGCAACGCTTTAACTTTAAACAGGAAATCCGCAGTGCTTTGCAGGTCGGTCGCGGCTTGTTGATCGACCGGCCCGACCGTCATGTGCGCCTGGCGCAGCCAGTGCCGCGAAACCTCCTGATCAAGATTGGCCTTCTTCGCCCACAAGTCAGCGTACTCGTCGGTATGGCTATCGACCCACGCGCGCGCCTGCTTTAAACGCCCGAGAAAATCGGCTATCGCCTCACGTTTACTATCGACAGACGGTGTTGATGCTGCAATCGCACTAAGCCCCGGCATGAGATTCTTCGCGGTCAGAATCGGACGAGCGCCGGAGAACAGAATCTGCTGGGAAATGTACGGTTCCCACACCGGAAAGGCATCGATGCTGCCCTGGGGCAAAGCAGCAGCCGCATCAATCGGCATCAGCTTGACGAAGTCAACGTAGCTCTCTGGCAGACCACTCTGCTCCAGTGCGCGCAAGGTCAGTTGCTGGCTCCATGCGCCGGGCCAGTAAGCGACTTTCTTGCCCTTCAGGTCAGCGATGGTTTTTACCGGCGAATCCTTTGGCACCAGCAACGCGATGGTGTCCGGGTTCTGCCGTGACACGCCGATCAGTTTCACGGGCGCCTGTTTCGCAGCGAGAAACAGAAAACCTGAATCGCCGAGGAATCCCAGATCGAGAGAACCTGTCTGCAAGGCCTCAGCCAACGGTGCGGCTGCCTGGAAATGCTTCCAGTCCACCGTGTACGGCGCGTCCTTCAACACGCCCGATGCTTCCACCGAGGCGCGGATGTTGTAGTAATTCTGGTCGCCGACATGCAGGACCACAGGCTCGGCAGCGTAGGACAAAGGCGATGCGAGCAATGCAACGGTCAGCGCGTTGCGGAGGAAACGGGAAAGCTTCATGGCGAGTCCTGCAAATGGAGGATGCATAGACCATAACGCTCTTAACTACCGAATTTTAAATTCGATTAATGCATAAGCTCATCACTGCAAATACCGAGAGCCAACTAAGCTGATATTTCCTACAGGAGATTCAGCCCATGTGCGGAAGACTCTCGCAATACCGTGGCATTCACGACTTCGTCGCGGTGTTGAGCATTCCCGATGCGTTGATCAACCATGTCGACGACGCACCACTGGCACACTACAACGCTGCGCCAACCACTTCGCTGGCCATCCTTCAGCAACACAATCACCAGGTTCATGCGCAAAATCTGCGCTGGGGCTGGCGCCCGCATTGGGCCAAGGACCGAGCACCGCCCATCAATGCGCGCGTTGAAAAAGTTGCCCACGGGCCGTTCTTCCGGTCGATCTGGCGTCATCGCCTGATCGTGCCTGTCGACAACTGGTTTGAGTGGGTGGATGCAGAGGATCACACCCGACAACCCTGGCTGATTCGTAGGGCCGATCACGGGCCGGTTTTCTGCGCCGGCATCGGTCAATTTCCGACACCCGATACGCAAGCACTGGATGACGATGGCTTCGTGATCATCACCGCCGACAGCGAGGGCGGCATGCTCGACATCCACGACCGCCGCCCGGTGGTGTTTTGCGCAGAACTGGCACGCGAATGGCTCGACACGGCCACACCGCTGGAGCGGGCCGAACAAATGCTGTTGTTCGAAGGTGAAAAAACCGAGGTGTTCGAATGGCACAAGGTCGACAGAGCCGTGGGCAATTCACGCAATCAAGGCGCAGGCTTGATTGATGAAGTGGCCTAAAGATTTCTTGCCGTGGCGCGTTATCAAAAGGCACCAACCGAGAGTGATTCCGTTTCGTTACAACGACTGTTTCAACAAAGAAACAGCAACCCGCTAAACAGTCGTTTGAGTGAATTAACCGCCTGTCTGACACTTCAACCGTCATACATACATTTAGATGCGCTACGGATAGCATGCGCGCCGCATTTCCATTTGGTATACCAGTTGACCAAAGAGTCAACAAACAAGGAAATTCCCTACAACTCTTTTTAAGCCTTGCAGAGAACTAAGTTGCGCGACGATTTTGCAATCAAACAGGCCAAGGGCCTGGAGTGTGTATATCTGTCCACGACAGAACGCTTTCAACTCGACTGTTTTATCGGCCATTACATCAAGACCCGAAACCTGAGTTCAGTCCCTGACATCGAACGTATCTTGCGCACCACCCTCGAGGGGTATCCCGGTCATGCGCCGGTGATGGTCAACGAACTCAACGCGTGGATCGACAGAACCTTGGGATATCGGGCAACACATCCGGACTTCACACAGTTGGAAGACCTTTAAAATGCAAAAAAGCCCCGTTTGATACGGGGCTTTTTGTATGGGGCATTCAGGGTTTCAGCGGACGCTCCTGATCCCGATCCGACAACTCTCTGCTGTCATCATGTTTCCAGGTCTGTTCTTGTCGTCTTTTTTGCTCCTCTATCTCAGCTTCCGTTGGCTCATCGTCATCATCATCCGGACGTGTCTGCTCGATTGCCATGCCCACCTCGCTTTTGGAAGAAATCATCATCCTTAGAGCGTAGAACAGTTTCATCGACCCACTTAAAACCACCAATGCAGCAAAGCGAAGAAACCAGCCAAAGACTCTGCCAGCAAATGCCGTTGGAAAGCATGAACAATCTTGCGCAATTGCCCCAGCCCTGCGCGTAACATAGCGCCATTCACAATCGCGTCAGGGAAACGACATGCTGTACCGAATCGCAGCCGATGGGCTGGTGCTGTTTCATTTGCTATTCATTCTGTTCGTGCTGTTCGGCGGGCTGCTGGTGCTCAAGTGGCCGCGGCTGATGTGGCTGCATATACCCGCCGCCGCGTGGGGCTTTGCGGTCGAGATGTTGCACCTGACCTGCCCACTGACCTACTGGGAAAACCTCATGCGCCACGCCGCCGGGCAAACCGAATACGCCGGCGGTTTCATCGAGCATTACATCTGGCCGATCATCTACCCCGCCGGGCTCACCCCGCAGATTCAACTGGCGCTGGGCAGTGTGGTACTGGCGGTTAACCTGCTGGTCTACGGGCGGTTGATTCGCTCGTGGAAACTTCGCCGAGCCGCTGCACACTCTTAACTTGTCTCACCCTCGCGGACTGATGTGAAGCGCGCATCGAAATCTGCCGCCAAATCCGCCAGGGTGATGCCGCCCAATCTCGACAGCAACAGCGCCTGCGCTTCGTCGAAGGTGCGCGTCAGCGCGGCATTCACCGCTTGCTCGACCAGACACTCCGGATGATCCGTCGACAAGCCGATGGCAAAAATCGACTGCGTGCCCAGCGCCTGATGAATGTCCAGCAGCGAGATCTGCCCCAAAGGTTTGGCCAGCGCCCAACCACCCTGATGCCCCTTCTCCGACGTCACGAACCCCTGCTCCTTGAGCAAGCCCATGGTGCGCCGCACCACCACCGGATTGGTGCCCAGCATGCCGGCGATGGTTTCCGAGGTCGCACGTTTTTCGTGGCGATCCATGTGAATCAATACGTGAAGCATGCGCGACAGCCGAGTGTCATTTCTCATCGATGATCCTTTTCAAGCCCTTGCCAAGACGCGCCGAGTATCGCTTGCAATGTCTGAAGTTACGAGACTATTGACAGGCATATTTCACGTAACTTACGGTGTACCGTGAAAATCACACGGAGATTTGATCATGGTGTACGACGTCATCATCGTCGGCGGCAGCTATGCCGGACTGTCTGCAGGCCTGCAATTGGCCCGCGCCCGACGCAAAGTGCTGGTGCTGGATTCGGGCCTGCGTCGCAACCGATTTGCCGAAACTTCCCACGGATTTCTCGGACAGGACGGACGCGCGCCAGGCGATATCGCCCAAGACGCCAGGGCGCAACTGCTGGCTTATCCGACGGTGCAATGGCTGGCAGATACCGCGCTGGAAGCACGTCAGACAGACCAAGGCTTCCAGGTGCACACCACCACCGGCCAGCTAGCCAGCGCCAGACGACTGATCATCGCCAGCGGTGTCATCGATGAATTACCCGCCATCAAGGGTCTTCAAGAGCGCTGGGGTAAAAGCGTGTTTCATTGTCCGTACTGCCACGGCTATGAACTGAATCAAGGCGCAATTGGCGTGCTGGCGACGTCACCGCTGTCGATCCACCACGCCTTGCTCTTGCCGGATTGGGGCCAGACCACTTTCTTCACCAACGGCGTGTTCGAGCCGGACGCCGAACAACTGGCAGAACTCGATCGACGCGGCGTGACGCTGGAATCTCAAACGGTCAGCCATATCAGCGGTAAGCGAGCAGATGTAGTGCTCAGCGATGGCCGGGTGATCAGCGTTGCCGGTCTGTTCGCCATGCCGCGCACTCGAATGGCCAGCCCGTTGGCCGAGCAACTGGGCTGTGTTTTTGAAGACGGCCCGATGGGCCCGTTCATTCAAACCGACGCCATGCAACAGACCAGCATACCGGGCGTGTTTGCATGCGGTGACGCGGCGCTCGCCGCCGGTTCGGTTGCCGTCTCGGTAGGTGATGGCGCACGTGCGGGAGCCGGCACTCACCGCTCACTGGTTTTTGTCTGATACAGACTAACGAGACGTCTGCTTGAGAACTTCCAGCCACGCCGGATCAAGGCGTGGCTGATCGATATCAAAACCAAGCGCCTGCATCCGCTCCTTGTGCGCTTCGACTTCACGGTGCAGTTGCGCATGATCGCTGGAGTTACCGTCCAGCTCATGCATCTGCGTCAGTCCCAAGTGATAGAAACGCAATACCTTCATCGCCGTCGGATCATTCTTCTGCACTGCCGCCGTCACCTGATGCATCACATTGGTGACGCTCATAAGATCGCGCTTGAGCCGCCAGCTATAAACAGCCGGGGCCATCCAGGTCTGATTCCAGAAGCGCCCGCGCAACAAAGCCGCCGTCAGCAGGAACGCCGCAAACACTCCGCCGACATTGAAGCGCAGGTTATCGCCGCCGGGCTCGCCAAACAGTGCCACCGCCACCGTCGAAAACAACATCGCCAGCACCAGGAACAGCACGGCAATGATCATTGTGCTGCGCCGCGTCTGCTGACGAAAAGTGACGGCGTCCATCGGCTGAATCTCGAACATCACGACTGACTTCCTTGAATGACAAAAAGGGCAACGGAAAAAACTGGCCCGCGCATTATCGCCTCTACCAAGGATTTAGCTATGCTGGGGCTCCTTTTCATCTTTTCACCAATCAACGGGGACATGGCGGTACAGCGCAGATCGTGCCATCTTCATTCATGGATACACACTATTCGGATGCCATTCGCCTGGTTTGGGGATGACATCGTTTTAAGGATCATTGCATGACCCAACGACACGTAATCAACGCCTCGGTCAGCCCTAAAGGCAGCCTGGAAACCCTTTCTCAACGTGAAGTTCAGCAACTGAGCGAAGCCGGATCCGGCAGCACCTACACCCTCTTTCGCCAGTGCGCCCTGGCCATCCTCAACACTGGCGCCCATGTCGATAACGCCAAGACCATCCTCGAAGCCTACAAGGACTTCGAAATCCGCATTCACCAACAGGATCGCGGTGTGCGCCTGGAACTGTTGAACGCTCCGGCCGATGCTTTCGTCGATGGCGAAATGATCGCCAGCACCCGGGAAATGCTGTTCAGCGCCCTGCGCGACATCGTCTACACCGAAAACGAACTCGATAGCCAACGCATCGACCTGAGCACCTCGCAAGGCATCAGCGACTACGTCTTTCATCTCCTGCGCAACGCTCGCACGTTGCGCCCGGGCGTCGAGCCGAAGATCGTCGTGTGCTGGGGCGGCCACTCGATCAACACCGAAGAATACAAATACACCAAGAAAGTCGGCCACGAATTGGGCCTGCGCAGCCTCGACATCTGCACCGGCTGCGGCCCCGGCGTGATGAAAGGCCCGATGAAGGGCGCGACCATCGCCCACGCCAAACAGCGGATACATGGCGGTCGCTACCTGGGCCTGACCGAGCCAGGCATCATCGCCGCCGAAGCGCCGAACCCGATCGTCAACGAGCTGGTGATCCTGCCGGACATCGAAAAACGTCTGGAAGCCTTCGTCCGCGTTGGCCACGGCATCATCATCTTCCCGGGCGGCGCCGGGACCGCTGAAGAGTTCCTGTACTTGCTGGGCATCCTGATGCACCCGGATAACGCCGGTCTGCCGTTCCCGGTGATCCTGACCGGGCCGAAACATGCCGCACCGTATCTGGAGCAGCTCGACGCCTTCGTCATCGCCACCCTCGGCGAAGCGGCCAAGCAGCACTACGAAATCATCATCGACGACCCGGCTGAAGTCGCGCGCCAGATGACTCAGGGTCTGAAAGCCGTTAAGCAGTTCCGCCGCGAGCGCAACGATGCGTTCCACTTCAACTGGCTGTTGAAAATCGACGAAGGCTTCCAGCGTCCGTTCGATCCGACCCACGAAAACATGGCCAACCTGAAACTCAACCGCGACCAGCCACCGCACGAACTCGCGGCCAATCTGCGCCGGGCGTTCTCCGGGATCGTTGCCGGCAACGTCAAGGACAAGGGTATTCGCCTGATCGAAGAACACGGTCCGTATCAGATCCGCGGTGATGCGGTGATCATGCAACCGCTGGATGCTCTGCTCAAAGCCTTCGTCGCCCAGCACCGGATGAAACTGCCGGGCGGCGCGGCGTATGTGCCGTGCTATCGAGTGGTGGCGTAAGCGTTCAAACCTTCACGCCCTCTTGCGGGAACCAGAAAGTTGGCTTCCACAAGTGGGCATTCCTGCGAGGTAAGTATCAATCAGGCCGAAACCGTACCTCGCGATAACGAGGTACTGCCAGATGCCAACCAATGTTGCCGATCCATTGCACCCTGAATGCTTCGGCGCACTGTACGGCCTGCTCGCGAATGACCACATCACAGCCCAATCGATCCAGCTCATCAGGCAGCCGCGCCTGAAGATCGAAAAACATCAAGGCCCATGCTTCGATCCGTTGCCTCACTTCAGTCGCTGCCTGATCAGGGCTCAAGCCTTGATGATGGCGCAGGTGGGTCAGCAGGTTGTAAACATCCTCGTCGGGATTTTCCATAATGCGGAATGACAGAAGATCATTGACCGCCTTCATTAAGTTCAGGGTAATCCTGCGAAGCGTCTGCCATGGCGTGCTGTAGTAGACCGCCGAGGGAAGCTCGATCCGGGTTGCAAAATAGGTGAACTCGAAACAAACCTGAAAACCGCCAGCGTTGCGCCAGATGCTTTCATAATCATCAAGCATCGGTTGAGTTCCTTCAACTCGATGAACGGCAGCACACATACAGGCATGAATGTAGCTGGTGTATTGATCGAGCGTCCGACATCTCCATTGCTCGGTCATGGACAACCCTGCCCGAGCAATGATGTTTGCCAGTCCCCCTGCCAACCCTTCGCACGTCCGAAAAGCCCCACCAAGCGCAACGTCATGCACCTTGCGCAGTACCTTTTCCAGTGCTTCGGGTGATCGGCTCAGGTCTTCGTCAGCCAAGTCATCCACGCAACTGAACCAACCCGTCAGATCAGAAAGTATATACAAATCTTCACGCTCAGCATCGGGCCACATGTAGCCCCCGTATTTGCCTGGAAGATAGATATCAAGTTGATGCGTCGCACGCGCGGAAGCCTCAAGCCCAAGGCCTTTGAGCCACTGACGAGTATGTTGCTCGGCCTCTTCACTCAGAGGGCTTAATGTAATCTCAAGCCCCTGTAAACAGGGAGGGAGGCAGTAGGTCACAGTGCACCTCGTGGATTTTTCTCATGGCGGAGGGAAACGTGGGGGTTGAGATTTGGCTGTCCTAGAAACTTCGTGACTGAAAGCGCAATACCCTTTGCATCAAGCGCACATTGCTGAAGGACTTCTTCCGGTGTGGCGTGCTCGATAAAGTCGTCCTCGAATCCAAGTTGCAAGGTTGGACGGAACAAGCCAGCGCTGTTCAAATACTCAAGACACGCCGAGCCGGCGCCACCTTTGATACAACCCTCCTCGACAGTAATCAGCACATCGTGACCACGCGCCAGTTCATCCAGTAAGGAATGATCCAGTGGCTTGATGAACCGCATATTGGCCAAGGTCGCATCCAGCGTTATTGCAGCCTCCAGAGAAGCAGTCACAACTGAACCGAAAGCAAGGATGGCAACTCTCGGGTAATCGAGGTGCGTGGACAAACGACAAATCTCACCTCGACCTACAGGAAGGCTTGCCAATGGCTCTCCATCGGGAACACCAACAACCCGCCCCCTTGGATATCGCACTGCAGCCGGCCCATCGTGCATGAGCGCGGTATTCAACATCTGTCGACACTCGTTTTCATCCGCCGGCGCCATCAACACCAAGCCGGGAATACAGCGCAGATAAGCGATATCAAAGGCTCCGGTATGCGTTGCACCGTCCGCCCCAACGACGCCAGCCCTGTCGATAGCCAATACGACTGGCAAATGCTGGATCGCTATGTCGTGGATCAATTGGTCGTAGGCACGCTGCAGAAAGGTCGAGTAGATCACCACCACCGGTTTGAGTCCCTCTACTGCCAAACCTGCGGCAAAAGTCAGGGCATGTTGTTCGGCAATCCCGACATCGAAACACCGACCCGGAAAGCGCCGCTGAAACTCGACAAGCCCCGAGCCTTCGCACATGGCCGGGGATATGACCATCACTCGCGAGTCGTACTCGGCGACCTCGCATAACCATTGCCCAACGACGTCCGCATAAGTCCGAAGCGAAGCTTTCCCGACCTTGAATCCGCATGCAGGATCAAACTTTCCCGGTGCGTGATAGAGCACCGGGTCATGAACCGCAGGCGCATACCCGTAACCTTTGCGGGTGACAACGTGCAGCACTCTGGGTCCTGGGCGCTTGGCGTACACGCGCAAGGCTGAAACCAGTTGATCGAGATCATGCCCATCGATCGGTCCTGAATAGTCAAAACCCAATGCCTGAAAAAAACCGGAAATTGCCTGCTTGCCTTCGCTGCGAGCCAACACCTGAAGGTGCTCACACAAAGCGCCGACCGGCTTGGAAATGGACATGTGGTTGTCATTAAGAATGACTAGCAAGGGCAGGTGCGTGTGCATTCCCGCATTGTTCAACGCCTCGAATGCCATCCCACCGCTCAGCGCCCCGTCGCCAATCACCGCAATACAGTGCCTTGATTCACCCTTGTATTGTGCAGAGACAGCCATGCCTAGTACGGCTGACAGGGAAGTACTGGCATGAGCAGTGCCAAAGCAATCGAACTCAGACTCCTGGCGGCGAGGAAAGCCAGAAATGCCACCCCGCTGCCTGATCCCGGCCATCGCCTTGCGGCGACCAGTCAAAATCTTGTGCGCATAGGCTTGGTGTCCAACATCCCAGACGATACGGTCAGCAGGTGTTTGAAAAACGTAGTGCAAGGCGATGGTTAGCTCAATCGTCCCTAGATTTGCCGAGAGATGACCGCCAGTTGCAGCCACGCTTTTCAAGACGAACATACGCAATTCCTCAGCCAATCGAGGTAATGCTGATCGATGCAGACGACGCAGATCAGCGGGCGAGTCAATCAGGGCGAGCAGACCCGCCCTGGGTAATACGCAAGCTCTCGATAAGTCGCTCCATGCCTGAATACGTGCAATACCTTGCTGTTGAACAATCATCTGAAACCAAGCGGTGTACACCGAAGGACGAGCCTCCACGTCCCGTTCAAGATCGGCGAGCGTCACCCACCTCCAATCAAGTGCCTCTTCGGGATTGGCCAAAGGGTCAAACGAACTGAAACCGACCAAAACGTGATCGTATTCATGCTCTGTCAGTTGATGGGAGACGCTGGCTCGATAGATAAACGCATGAACTTCGGCCAGGGCTTCACACGCCAGCCCCATTTCTTCATGCAGCCTTCGATTGGCCGCGTCAATGGTGATTTCACCCCATCGCGGATGGCCACAGCAGGTATTGGTCCAAAGTCCTTGCGAATGATATTTGCCCAGCGCTCTGCGCTGTAACAGCAGGCGACCCTCAATATCAAAAATAAATATTGAAAAGGCGCGATGCAAAATGCCGCGTTCGTGAATCTCCATTTTCCCTGCATGACCGACGATATTGTCCTGCTGATCGACAAGAATGAGTTGTTCCACGATAAACCTCGCCACACCCTCGACACTGGAAATAGTACGAACGAGAACCTGAATGCAAGCAATCGATATTAAATAACGCTAGTTGAATATAAAAAAAACTCAAAGATACAAACCGCCGTTCGTCACAACAACGCCTATACCTGTCATAGAATGCAATCCGGAAAAATCTATAACAAATAATTCTTTAAACAGTCTCGCAATGGCTAGAGGTCAACGCTATGGTGCAAAAGACATCGACTTATACATCAGCCCCCATGGACGGGTCGGAAGACGGAAACCATTATGCGCCCGATGTCCATACAGCAATACGAAGCCGCCAAACATAGCTGGGTAATGCCCTTCAACTATCAGGAACAACATGCTGGCATGAAAGTCAGGACTTCCCTGACTCATGCACTGGCTGCGCTGTATGGAATCGACCGCGATCAGACCCAGGCTATTTGTCACTGCGTCGAGCGCTTCAATACCGCCTCCCTGATACACGACGACATCGTCGACGAGGATCGGGTTCGTCGCGGAGCGCCGTCGGTCTGGGTCCAGTATGGTGTTGCCACGGCGATTATCTCAGGTATGTATGGATACATTGATGGCTTGCAGAAGCTGTGTCACACGCAAAACATTGCACTGGTGAAGGCGGGGCTGGAAAGTCTGGAGGCATTGCACATTGGCCAGTATCTCGACACACAGATCAGTGAAGGAGCGATGTTACCCACACTGGACGAATACCGATTTATCGCTGAAACCAATACCGGGTGTTTCTTCCTTTTCATCCTTGAAGCTTGCCAGCACATTAATCCGCTACCCGGGCACTGCTATCTTGAGTTGAAAAAAATGTTATTGGAGCTAGCGGTTTACTACCGCTTCATCAACGACTACTGCGACATCAATCACATCCCTCATTTCAAAAAGAAAGGTTTCGCCCCCGACCTTGAAGGCGGCCCAAAGTCCTTCCTGATGATTCTCGCAAAAGAGACATTGATTAAAAAACAAATAAGCAAACTGCAAAAAAAGAAAATCATTATCGCCTGGGGAAATGCCGGCATATTCTCTCGGGCGCTCCAACTAATGGAGGACAGCTATGAACAAATAGAACAGCACTTATATAATTTACAAAAAAACATAGATAATCGAGACTTCCGCCAACTTGAAGGTTTCTTGCAAAGCATTCATTTCCAGCAAAACTTGCAAGATAACTTCTACGAGAACTTGATTCGCTGACACCCGATGAGTCAAGAACTGTGCGGCCATTACCGATAAGCTGGGCTTCTGATACAAAAGCCAGCACTTTCCAGGGTACTAGGCTCCGTTGATGAAACAGGACGCTGTTAGATGCGATACCACGATAGTCATTGGCTGAACCGGCCTCTTCGCGGGCAAGCCCGCTCCCACAGGTTTCAGTGTTGTTCACACACCACATGTACGACTCGGACACTGTGGGAGCGGGCTTGCCCGCGAAGAGGCCCTGATCAGCAACGTTAATCCTCAGCCTTGCTCAGCACCCAATCGCCCCGCCAACGCCTTGGCCTGTAACGCCACATCCGTCACCGCCGTACTCTCCCACCACATTCCGCGCAACGGCGGGCCCATGGCGAACAACCGATCTGCCGCGTGTCCGTGTTGGTTCAGCACTGCGCCATCAATCGCAGCCGCAATTCCCAACGCCAGCGGCCCCGGTTTAACCAGCCCACGCGTCAATAACTGCTGCGGCAACGGTAGCGCGACCCGCCGCCAGTCGTACTCAATACCGCTTGAATTAATCAACGCCGCGCCACGAACTACGCAGGTTTCCGCTTCACCACGGCGACGAATGCGAATACTCACCTCACCCTCCGCGCACGGCTCAAGCCCTTTGAAAGAAGCGGCCTGAATCCGCAAACGTCCCTCGTCATGCAGACGCTCAACCAACTGCGCACTCAGCGGCGGCGAACGATGGTGATGGCTTTCCCACCAGGGTCGAACATGACGTACGAATTGGCGACGCTGCACGTCAGTCGCCTGACTCCACAACCGTCCTATATGCGCGCGAACCGTGTCCAGCGGTGCTTGCCAGTCGATACCTTGGGCGATGGCATCGCGGCAATGTCGACGCAATTCGTGCAGCAACTGCCGGGGCGAATGAATGTTGTGATCTTCAGCGAGGAAATCCACCCAAACAGGTGGTTGGCGCCGCACATGGGGCAGCAGCCCATGACGGGAAAACACTTCAATCGGCCCCCGATGCCCGGCCTGCTCCAGCGAGACCACGGCATCAACCATGGTCAGGCCGGAGCCGATGATCAGCACGGTGGATTGCGGATCGAGTTGACGCATGGCCGCGACATCCCAAGGATCGAGGGCGGCAGCGTTGAGGCCACTGGATTGTTTTTGCGGCGTGCGCGCGGCGGGAAACATGCCCGTGGCAAGTACCGCGTATGCACCTCTCAAGTGCTGGCCATTGCTGAGGGTGAGTTGCACCGAATCGGCGTCAGTTTGCAGGTCGACGACCTCTGCGCGTATATGCTCGACGGTCGAGCCTTGTTGCGCACCGACACTGCTCGCCTCGGCCAACCGCTGCTGCACGTAAATGCCAAACAACCCACGAGGCGGGAACAGTTCACTGACAGGCACATCTTGCTCAGCCGACTCAGACCAGCCACCGGCGGTAATATGCTCGGTCAGCCACTGCGTAAGGTCATTCGGGTTATCCGGGTCAACGCTCATCCGCGCAGCGTTGCCATTAAGCGTATGGCCCAATTCGACAGCGCTGTAAGCCTCGCCCCGCCCCAGTTCGGCTCGCGGTTCAATGATCAGAATCTTGCGCTGACCGGGCAGACGCAGCAATTGCACCGCCAGCATCGTGCCGCTGAGGCCACCACCAATAATCAGGATATCTGCGCGCTGACTCATTCAAATCACCACATTACGGACAAACCGCGCCGCGACATCCCCGTCATTGCGATAGGCATGCGGCTGATTGCTGGCAAACATGAAGAACTCCCCTGCACCGATGGGCTGCGGCTGATCGCCCAGCATTAACGTCAGGCAGCCTTCAAACACGTAGATCTGCTCGCTCCAGCCGTCGGCATCCGGTTGCGAGGGATAGACCTCACCGGGTTGCAGGCACCATTCCCACTGTTCGACTTCGCGGGTCGCGGTAGCCTTCGACAGCAATACCGCTTTGCTACCGGGAATCACGCCGGCCCACGCCACCTCGTTGATCCGGCTCGGATCACGAGCATCGGGCGCCTGAATCAGATCGCTGAAAGCGACGTCGAGCGCTTCGGCGACACGGTCGAGGGTGGTCAGGCTGACATTCTTTTCGCCCGCCTCGATCGCCACCAGCATGCGCCGGCTCACCCCGGATTTTTCCGCCAGCGCGGTCTGGCTCATGTCGGCCGCGTGGCGCAGGCGTCGGACATTTTGGCTGACGTGTTGCAGGACGGAGGTTCGTTGGCTGGAATCTTTGGGCACTATATTGCTCACTCGGTGGGGTTGGGCAGTATACTGCGCAACGTTGGGCGCATTGTGCGTCCTGCCTTTTATAGTGCGCAAGGTTATGACGTCAGTGAATCGCCCCGACACCTCCCTCCGTTTCTCCCGTTTCAGCAAAGCCGAGTGCGTCCTGGTGCTGATCACCATGGTCTGGGGCGGCACCTTTCTGCTGGTGCAACACGCGATGACCGTCAGTGGGCCGATGTTTTTTGTCGGTCTGCGATTCGCAGCGGCGGCAGCCATCGTCACCTTGTTCTCGTGGCGCCATTTGCGCGAACTGACCCTGTTCGAACTCAAGGCCGGCGCCTTCATCGGCGTGGCGATCATGCTCGGTTACGGCTTGCAGACAGTCGGACTGCAAACGATTCCGAGCAGTCAATCGGCATTCATTACCGCGCTTTATGTTCCATTCGTGCCGTTGCTGCAATGGCTGGTGCTGGGGCGCCGACCGGGGTTGATGCCGAGCATCGGGATCATGCTGGCGTTTACCGGGTTGATGCTGTTGTCTGGACCGTCCGGCGCTTCACTGAATTTCAGCCCGGGCGAGATTGCCACGCTGATCAGCGCCATTGCCATAGCTGCCGAGATCATTCTGATCAGCAATTACGCAGGCCAGGTTGATGTACGCCGGGTGACCGTGGTGCAACTGGCGACGACTTCGGTGTTGTCATTCTTGATGGTGGTACCGACAAGTGAAGCGATTCCGGACTTCTCCTGGCTGTTGCTGGCGTCAGCGCTGGGCCTGGGCGCGGCGAGTGCGGCGATTCAAGTGGCGATGAACTGGGCGCAGAAGAGTGTTTCGCCGACCCGGGCGACGTTGATCTATGCCGGTGAGCCGGTGTGGGCCGGGATAGTCGGGCGGATCGCCGGTGAGCGGTTGCCGGCGATTGCGCTGGTGGGGGCCGGTTTGATTGTGGCGGCGGTGATTGTCAGTGAGTTGAAGACCAAGGGTAAAGCTGCCGTTGAAACTGAGGGCGCACTGGAGAACGACAACGGCAATTGAAAGCAAAGATCAAAAGATCGCAGCCTTCGGCAGCTCCTGTATTGGAATGCGTTTTCCTGTAGGAACTGCCGAAGGCTGCGATCTTTTTTCGCCGTTGAAACAAGGCCAAACACAAATATCCAGACTACTTTGTAGGATTCTGAGACATCCTCGCGTTTGGTGATCAGGGAGCTGGCACGTATGATGCTTCACAAACTTCCGCAGATTAGAAGCCTATGTCCCTGATAGTTCTACTGCTTCTGCCATTCATTGGCAGCTGTCTGGCAGCGATGCTGCCACACAACGCGCGTAATACCGAATCCCTGCTGGCTGGTCTGGTCGCTCTGATCGGCACCGTCCAGGTGGCAATGTTGTACCCGCAAATCGCCCACGGCGGCGTGATCCGCGAAGAATTCATGTGGCTGCCCAGCCTCGGCTTGAACTTCGTCCTGCGCATGGACGGCTTCGCCTGGCTGTTCTCGATGCTGGTATTGGGCATCGGCACACTCGTTTCCTTATATGCCCGCTATTACATGTCGCCGGATGATCCGGTGCCGCGTTTCTTCGCGTTTTTCCTGGCATTCATGGGCGCCATGCTGGGTCTGGTGATCTCCGGCAACCTGATCCAGATCGTGTTTTTCTGGGAACTCACCAGCCTTTTCTCCTTCCTGCTGATCGGCTACTGGCACCACCGCGCCGACGCTCGTCGCGGCGCCTATATGGCGTTGATGGTTACTGGTGCTGGCGGACTATGCCTGCTGGCGGGGGTCATGATCCTCGGCCATGTCGTCGGCAGCTATGACCTGGACAAGGTCCTGGCCGCCGGCGATCAGATTCGCGCACATGCCCTCTACCCTATTCTGCTACCCCTCATTCTTGTCGGCGCACTCAGCAAAAGCGCCCAGTTCCCGTTCCACTTCTGGCTGCCCCACGCGATGGCGGCGCCAACGCCCGTCTCCGCGTACCTGCACTCGGCAACCATGGTCAAGGCCGGGGTGTTCCTGCTAGCGCGCCTGTGGCCGCCGCTGTCCGGCAGTGAAGAATGGTTCTACATCGTCAGCGGCGCAGGCGCCTGTACGCTGTTACTCGGCGCCTATTGCGCGATGTTCCAGAACGATCTGAAAGGATTGCTGGCCTACTCGACCATCAGCCACCTCGGCCTGATCACTCTGCTGCTGGGCCTGAACAGTCCATTGGCCGCCGTCGCTGCGGTGTTCCATATCCTCAACCACGCTACGTTCAAAGCCTCGCTGTTCATGGCCGCGGGCATCATCGACCACGAAAGCGGCACCCGCGACATCCGCAAGCTCAGCGGTTTGATCAAACTGATTCCGTTCACCGCGACGCTGGCGATGGTTGCCAGTGCTTCGATGGCAGGTGTGCCGCTGCTCAACGGCTTCCTGTCGAAGGAAATGTTCTTCGCCGAAACCGTGTTCATCAACGCCACGGCGTGGGTTGAAGCCGCGCTGCCGATTGTCGCGACCATCGCCGGCACGTTCAGCGTGGCTTATTCGCTGCGCTTCACCGTCGATGTGTTCTTCGGCCCAACGGCCACCGACCTGCCGCACACCCCGCACGAACCGCCACGCTGGATGCGTGCGCCGGTGGAATTGCTGGTGTTCACCTGCCTGTTGGTGGGGATTTTCCCGGCACAAATCGTCGGCCCATTATTGGCCGCTGCGGCGTTGCCGGTAGTCGGCGGCACCCTTCCCGAATACAGCCTGGCAATCTGGCATGGTTTGAACGCGCCCATGATCATGAGCCTGATCGCCATGTCCGGCGGCATCGTGCTCTACCTGTTGCTGCGCAATCAGTTCAGACAGGGCCGCTTCAAATATCCGCCACTGGTGGGCCGCTTCAACGGTAAACGCCTGTTCGAGCGCAGCCTGGTAGTGATGATGCGCATGGCCCGTCGGGTAGAACGCCGACTCGGCACCCGACGCCTGCAAATGCAGCTGTTCCTTATGGTGTTGGCGGCCGTGCTCGCCGGCCTGATTCCGATGCTGCACAGCAGCCTGAGTTGGGGCGACCGGCCGAAGATTCCTGGTTCCATTGTTTTCGTGACTCTGTGGCTGCTGGCAATTGCCTGCGCCCTCGGTGCCGCGTGGCAGGCCAAGTATCACCGTCTCGCCGCTCTGACCATGGTCAGTGTCTGCGGGCTGATGACTTGCGTGACGTTCGTCTGGTTCTCTGCACCGGATCTGGCGCTGACGCAGCTGGCGGTCGAAGTGGTGACCACCGTGCTGATCCTGCTGGGTCTGCGCTGGTTGCCACGTCGGATCGAAGAAGTCTCGCCATTGCCGAGCAGCCTGCGCAAGGCGCGCATTCGTCGTTTGCGCGACTTGCTGCTTTCGATTGCGGTCGGTGGCGGCATGGCACTGCTGTCCTACGCCATGCTGACGCGGCAGACGCCAAACAATATCTCCTCGTTCTACCTCAGCCGCGCCATGCCCGAGGGCGGTGGCAGCAACGTGGTCAACGTGATGCTGGTGGACTTCCGTGGCTTCGATACCCTTGGTGAAATCACCGTACTGGTCGCTGTGGCGCTGACGGTATTCGCGCTGCTGCGCCGCTTCCGCCCGCCGAAAGAAAGCCTGCAACTGCCAGCCCAGCAACGCCTGCTGGCGCCGGACGTGGTCACCGATCTGGTCAACCCGCGCTCGGCCAGCGACACCGCGCTCGGTTTCATGATGGTGCCGGCGGTACTGGTGCGCCTCCTGCTGCCGATTGCGCTGGTGGTGTCGTGCTATCTGTTCATGCGCGGGCACAACCAGCCGGGCGGCGGTTTTGTCGCCGGTTTGGTGATGTCGGTGGCGTTCATCCTGCAATACATGGTCGCCGGCACGCAGTGGGTCGAGGCGCAAATGAGTCTACGGCCCCTGCGCTGGATGGGCACCGGGTTGCTGTTCGCTACCGCCACCGGTCTCGGTGCGATGGCCGTCGGTTACCCGTTCCTCACCACCCACACCTGGCATTTCACTCTGCCGCTGCTGGGTGACATCCATATCGCCAGTGCGCTGTTCTTTGATATCGGCGTGTACGCGGTGGTCGTGGGCTCGACGCTGTTGATCCTCACCGCCCTCGCCCACCAATCGGTGCGTGGTCACAAGACTGCAGCGCTGCCCAAGTCCGTCGCCAGCAAAGGAGCCGTCTGATGGAAGAAGTCATCGCAATCGCCATCGGCGTCCTCGCCGCATCCGGCGTCTGGCTGATCCTGCGGCCACGGACATTCCAGGTGGTCATGGGCCTGTGCCTGCTGTCCTACGGCGTCAACCTGTTCATCTTCAGCATGGGCAGCCTGTTCATCGGCAAGGAACCGGTGATCAAGGACGGCGTGACGCAAGACTTGCTGCACTACACCGACCCGCTGCCACAGGCACTGGTACTCACTGCAATCGTCATCAGCTTCGCCATGACCGCGCTGTTCCTCGTCGTTCTGCTCGCCTCGCGCGGCTTGACCGGCACTGACCATGTCGACGGCCGGGAGCCTAAAGAATGATGGCGATGACTCACCTGATCGCCGCACCGATTCTGCTGCCGCTGCTGACCGCCGCCATCATGCTGATGCTCGGTGAAAAGCACCGGCCGCTGAAGGCGAAAATCAATCTGTTCTCCAGCCTCGTCGGTCTGTTCATTTCCGTGATGCTGCTGCAATGGACGCAGACCACCGGCGTGCCCGGCTCCATCGGCGTATACCTGCCCGGCAACTGGCAGGCGCCGTTCGGCATCGTGCTGGTGGTCGATCGCCTGTCGGCACTGATGCTGGTGCTGACCGGGATCATCGGCGTCAGTGCCCTGCTCTTTGCGATGGCGCGCTGGGACGGCGCGGGATCGAGCTTCCACGCGTTGTTCCAGATTCAGTTGATGGGTCTGTATGGCGCGTTCCTGACCGCAGATCTGTTCAACCTGTTCGTGTTCTTCGAAGTGCTGCTCGCCGCTTCTTATGGCCTGTTGCTGCACGGCTCCGGTCGGGCGCGGGTGTCGTCGGGACTGCATTACATCTCGATCAATCTGCTCGCCTCGTCGCTGTTTCTGATCGGCGCGGCATTGATCTATGGTGTGACCGGCACCCTGAACATGGCTGATCTGGCGCTGAAAATTCCGCTGGTGCCGGAAGCCGACCGAGGCTTGCTGCACGCGGGCGCAGGAATTCTCGCGGTAGCGTTCCTGGCCAAGGCCGGCATGTGGCCGCTGAACTTCTGGCTGGTACCGGCCTACTCCTCGGCCAGCGCCCCAGTGGCGGCAATGTTCGCGATCATGACCAAGGTCGGCGTCTACACCCTGCTGCGCCTGTGGACGCTGCTGTTTTCCGGGCAAGCAGGGGCTTCGGCGTTCTTTGGTGCTGACTGGCTGATCTACGGCGGCATGGCGACCATGGCCTGCGCGGCACTGGCGATTATTGCCGCCCAACGCCTGGAACGCATGGCCAGCCTGAGCATTCTGGTGTCGGCGGGGATTCTGCTGTCGGCCGTTGGTTTCGCCCAGCCGAACCTGATTGGCGCCGCGCTGTTCTATCTGGTCAGCTCGACACTGGCATTGAGTGCGCTGTTTCTTCTTTCCGAGTTGATCGAACGTTCGCGCTCGGCCAATGAGATCCCGCTGGAAGACGAAAGCGAATTGCTGCCTCGTCCGCAGGAATCACTGCAACCGCCCAAAGGCATCAACCTCGACGACGAGCAGAAAGCCGTGGTCGGTCAGGTCATTCCGTGGACGATGGCATTTCTTGGCTTGAGCTTCATCGCTTGCGCCCTGCTGATCATCGGCATGCCGCCGCTGTCCGGCTTCATCGGCAAACTCAGCCTGATCGGTGCGTTGCTCAATCCACTGGGCCTCGGTACCGACGCGCCAATTTCCAACGCGGCGTGGGCGCTGCTGGCACTGCTGATCCTGTCCGGACTGGCCTCGTTGATGGCGTTCTCGCGCCTCGGTATCCAACGCTTCTGGACACCGGAGGAGCGCCCATCGCCGTTGCTGCGCAAACTCGAATGCGCACCGATCTTCCTGCTGCTGGGATTGAGCATCGCCCTGACCTTCAAGGCCGAACCGCTGCTGCGCTATACCCAGGCCACCGCCGATGCTCTGAACAACCCGCAGCAATACGTGATGGCGGTGCTCGGCACCCGCGCCGTACCGAGTCCGGAAGCCAAGACAGCCCAACTGGAGGTACAGCCATGAAGCGTGTATTTCCTGCACCGTTACTGTCGTTGGCGCTATGGGCACTGTGGTTGACGCTGAACCTGTCGATCAGCCCGGGCAATCTGCTGCTCGGTGCAATATTGGGTTTTGCTGCACCGCTGATGATGCGCAAGTTACGCCCGAAACAAGTGCGCATCCGCCGCCCGGGGACGATGCTGCGCCTGTTCCTCCTCGTCGGTCGTGACGTGGTGATGTCCAATCTGATCGTCGCCTGGGGTGTGCTCAATGCCGGCCGCCGTCCACCTCGTTCGTGCTTCGTCAAAGTGCCGCTCGACCTGCGCGATGCTCACGGTCTGGCGACGCTGGCAATGATCTGCACGGTGGTGCCCGGCACGGTGTGGTCGGAACTGGCACTGGATCGCAGCATTTTGTTGCTGCACGTTTGGGATCTGGATGACGAAGCGCAGTTCATTGAGCACTTCAAGACCGCTTACGAGCGACCGCTGATGGAGATTTTCGAATGAGCCCATTACTGTCGAACGCGATTCTGCTGACGCTGTTTCTGTTCTCGCTGGCGATGGTGCTGACGCTGGTTCGGCTATTCAAAGGACCCTCGGCTCAGGATCGGGTTCTGGCGCTGGATTACCTCTACATCGTCGCCATGTTGATGATGCTGACGCTGGGCATTCGTTATTCAAGTGACACCTACTTCGAGGCGGCGCTGCTGATCGCGCTGTTCGGCTTCGTCGGCTCGTTTGCCCTGGCGAAATTCCTGCTGCGTGGCGAGGTGATCGAATGAACGCTGAATTGTCTCTGTGGGTTGAGATTCCGGTGGCGATCCTGCTGGTACTCAGCGGCATTTTTGCGCTGATCGGCGCGACCGGTTTGTTGCGAATGAAGGACTACTTCCAGCGCATGCATCCGCCGGCACTGGCCTCGACGCTGGGAGCGTGGTGCGTGGCGCTGGCTTCGATCATCTGCTTCTCGGCGCTGAAGTCCGGGCCGGTGATACATGCATGGCTGATTCCGATTCTGTTGGCGATCACGGTGCCGGTGACCACTTTGCTGCTGGCGCGGGCGGCGTTGTTCCGCAAGCGCATGGCTGGGGATGATGTGCCGGCCGAGGTCAGCAGTCGGCGGACTGAGAGCGGTAGCTAACCCTTTAAAAGATCGCAGCCTGCGGCTGCGATCTTTTGATACTGCTTTTCAGATCCAAGCCACCGCCAACAACCCCGCTCCCAACGCCAGACACAACGGCGAATACACCCACGTATCCAGCCGCGCAAATCGTGAATCCTTCACTTCCTTGAAGAACCCCACCAGATTCGAATCACCAATCGCCCGGGCAAACATCAACAGCGCAATCGCACTGATCACCCATTGCAGCGCCTTGTGATGCACCGCTGGCATTCCCCACCCGACCCGCAGACACACCAAAGCGGCAATCGCCAATAACGCAGCCGCCACCACCAAAGTAATCCACCCCGACGGTTTGAACGCCGGTCGCACCGTTTTCACAAAACCTTCCACCGGTACTTGCGGCACCGCCGCCACCGCCGCCCATTGCCCACCCAGCGCCCAATACACATGTACCAGGGCGATTACCGCGAACGTTGTCACCAGCCATTGAGCCAACACAAAGGTCATGGTTGAAATCCTTGAAAGGGATTTGAACAAATCATCCTAGTCGCATTTTTTTCAAGTGCACGACCGATCAGCGGTACGGTAAAGTGCCGCCCCATGAAATTCTCCCGTTCCGATCGCTCACTGCTGGCCTGGATGCTCTATTGCTGCGTCCTGTTCAACGTGTTCGTCTGCAGCATCGGACACGGGCAAATGGTCGGCATGCAGCTCAACGGTATCGGCGGCCAGTTCTGTACCGTGGACCCGGCGACGCAAGCGCCGCTCGCCGCCAACCCGTCCGAAGAAAAACTGCCAACCCTGTCCAAAGCCTTCGGTTGCCCACTTTGCTCAACAGGCGGCATGGGCCCGGCGTTCAATTCCAGCCTGACCCTGGCGATCCTGCCGGAACAACACAGTCCGCCACTGGCGCCGATCGTCAGCGCCGACCTCCCAGCCCGCTCCACTTGGCCCTCGGCCAACCCTCGCGCCCCACCGCTCGCCTGAGTGTTCTTGCCTTTTTGATTTGTCAGCCCACTGCGCCAACGCGCGGCGTTCGCCTGTGCGCTGACTCCCAGACATGCATTCAGGATTCAACAATGAAACAACTCACTCTGCTGGCGAGCCTGTGCGGCTGCCTGTCCGTTAACGTCTGGGCGCAATCCACCTTGGATCTGGCGCCGATCACCATCGACGGCGAGTCCGGCACCGAACCGGGCCTAAACATCGACCAATCCAGCGGCATGGCCTCGCGCCTTGGCTTGAGCGTGCGCGATACGCCCGCCTCGGTGGCCATCGCCAATCGCAACGACATCGAACGCCACGGCGCACAGAACTTCCAGGACGCCGCCAACACCCTGCCCGGCGTCAATGCCAGCGCACCGCCAGGCTTCGGCGGCTTCGTCTCCTATCGCGGCTTCACCAGCAGCCAGATCACCCAGATGTTCAACGGCATCAATGTGTCCGGCGGACTCGCCCGCCCGGTAGATGCGTGGATTTACGATCGAGTGGAACTGGTCGGTGGCCCGTCATCGCTGATCAACGGCGCAGGCTCCGTGGGTGGTTCGTTGAACTACGTGACCAAACTGGCAACCCGCGACGAACAGGCTGTTGAAGGCAGGGTCAGCTACGGCACTTACGACACCACCGAAACCGCGTTCGGCCTCAACCATGCCCTGACCGACCCGAGCAGCGAGATGCAGCACTACGCACGTCTCGACGTCAGCCACAACACCAGTAACGGCTACATCGACCGTCAGGAACGCGATGCCTGGAGCGTGGCGTTCTCATTGCTCAGCGACCTCACGCCGAACCTGTCGCACACCCTGGCGCTGGAATATCAGGACGAACACGAAGACAGTCCGTATTGGGGCACCCCGGTGCTCAACCCGAAGGCCGGCGAGTTGAAGATCGATAAACACAATCGCTTCAACAACTACAACGTCGAAGACGGTCGATATGAACAGCGGACGATCTGGGTGCGCTCGATCATCGACTACCGGATCAACGACAACACCACCCTGCGCAATACCCTGTATCACCTCGACAGCCAGCGCGATTACCGCAACCTGGAAACCTACCAGTACAACGCCGACAACACGGCGGTGAATCGCTCGACGGCGTATCAGGTACGGCATCAGGGCGAGCAGAACGGCAACCAGTTCGAACTGCGCCACGACAACACGCTGCTGGGTCTGGATACAACGTGGTCAGGCGGCTTCGAGTACAAAGTCAATCAAACCACCAACTCGCCGCTCAACATCAAAGACGTGAGCACGGTTGACCCGAACAACTACCGGCCGGGGCATTTCTATGACATTCCCGGCACCAATCCCAAGCTGATCAGCGACAAGACCAACGAAGTCACCACCAAAGCGCTGTTCGTGGAAAACCGGCTGGCGCTCACCGACAAACTGTCACTGCTCACCGGCCTGCGTTATGACGACATCGATCTCGACGTGACCAACCACCGCACCGTAACCGCCACCAACCCCAAGCACCTCAAGCGCAGTTGGGAGCCAATCACCGGTCGCGCGGGTCTGACCTATCAGTTCATCCCATCGGCTAACGTCTACGTGCAATACAGCACCGCCGCCGAGCAGCCCAACGGCACGCAAGACTTCGACGTCTCGACCGGCAAGCAATGGGAAATCGGCAGCAAGTTCGATTATCTGAACGGGCGCGGCTCGGCGACGTTGGCGGCTTACACGATTGAACGAAAGGACTTTGCCGTCACCGACCCACTTGACCCGACCAGCAGCATCCCGGTCGGTCAGCAGACGTCTAAAGGGATCGAGATTGCCAGCTCGTTGCGGATCACCGACAAACTGCTGGCCGAGGGTAACTTCGCCTGGGTCGACGCGCAGTACGATGACTTCACTGAGAAGAATGCGGCTGGCGTGGTCGTGTCGCGCAAAGGCAACACACCGACCAACGTTCCGGATCGGGTCGGCAATCTGTGGCTGACCTATGATTTCTCGCCGCAGTGGCAAGGCGGGGTCGATGCGCGTTACGTGGCGTCGGTGTTTGCCGATAACGCCAACACCATGACCGTGCCGTCGTACACGCTGTTCGGCAGTTTCCTCAGTTACAAGGTTGATTCGCACACCACCGTTACCGGGCGAGTGCGCAATTTGACCAATGAGGTGTATGCCGAGTTTGCGCATGTTTCGCCGGCGTACTATTTGGGTACGCCGCGAACCTTTGAGCTAGCAGTGCAAACTCGATTCTAAAAGCATCGCGGGCAAGCCCGCTCCCACAGTGTTTTGTGTCGTACACATATTTTGCATCCGACGATAAACCTGTGGGAGCGGGCTTGCCCGCGATGAGGCCTGTGGCCGCGGCTCTCTATTTCAAATCAGCCGAAACCTTGTCCGCCACATCCTTCGGCAACCACGCCTGCCACACATCCGGATGCGCCTTCATGAATGCCACTGCCGCATCACGGGGCGCGGTGTGTTTCTCACTCATCTCAGCCAACGCCTTGTTCAACGGCCCGATCGGAAAATCAACCTTGCTGAAGAACTCGGCAATCTGCGGATACTGCTTCTGAAACGGCGTCGACACACCAATCGACAGCTTCGAGGCCAGCGAGCGGGTCGGTTTCGGATTGGGATTATCGGCGTCGGTCAGCGTCTTCCACGCCTCGGCGTCAAACGGCGGTTCTTCCAGTTGCACCAGTTTGAATTTGCCCAGCAACGGTGTTGGCGACCAGTAATAGAACAGCACCGGTTTGCCCCGTCGAATCGAAGAACTGATCTCGGCGTCCAGCGCTGCACCGGAACCACTGCGAAAATTGGTGTAGTCGTCCTGCAATCCATACGCGGTCAGCTTCTGCTTATTGACCACTTCCGACGTCCAGCCGATCGGGCTGTTGAGAAAACGCCCCTTGCTCGGGTTCTCCGGGTCCTTGAACACGTCTTTGTATTTCTTCAAATCACTGACACTGCGCAGGTCCGGTGCGAGCGGCTTGATGCCCTTGGCCGGGTCGCCCTTGATCACGTATTCCGGCACCCACCAACCTTCGGTAGCGCCCTTGACCGTATCGCCCAGGCTCACGACCTTGCCTTCGGCCTCGGCCTTGACCCACACCGGACTGCGCCCGGCCCATTCTTCGCCGATGACCTGAATGTCATTGTTGGCCAGCGCGGTTTCCAGGGTGATGGTGGTGCCAGGCAAGGTGTCGGTCGGCAATCCGTAGCCCTTCTCGACGATGATCCGCAGGACATCGGTGATCAGGCTGCCGCTTTCCCAGTTCAGGTCGGCAAAATGGATCGGCGCTTGTGCCGCCATGACCGATGGCACTGAAGTCAGCAAACCGAATGTGGCCACGCTGGCGGCCAATAACCGTCGAAATCCGTTCATGCATTGCACCTCGTGCTGTTCACAGCAATGGCAGGATGGCCTGAGAGAAGACCGCAAGCCTCTGCATACTCAGTCAACTGACTGTAGCCGAGGTTCCTGCTTTTTCAGGGCCAGACCCTGGACGAGGTCAGGTTTCAGACTTTTCCTGCATGCTTTGCAGCTCGCGTCTGACCATGCTGGCGTATTCCGCCGGGCGCAACGTGTAGATCTGCGCGGCCACCCAACCGAGCCAGGCGCCTTGCAACTCGGCCTTCGCGGCGAACAACCGCCGGGCCTCATCGCGCGCACTGTCAAGGTTTTGCGAATGGAAATCGGCGCGGCTCAAACCACCGATCACTCGCTGGCCTTGAAAGTCACCAGTTCACCCTTGCGCCATTTCGCGGCTTTGGCGGTGACGGCTTTCAGGGTCTTGGTCAGACCTTCCTGCAACTGCGCATGGGCGGCGAACACGGTCACCAAGCTATGACCTTCCTTGAACAGGATCGCGTGGCCATCCGCCGTCTCGACGAAGGCGTAATCGCCGATGCCATAGACCGTCAGTTTGATTTCGCGAAAACGGATATCCATCTTGCCGCCTTCACGGCTGGGCAACACCGACGCACTGAAATGATCGCCAACCTTGAGCTTCAGGCCCGGTTTGTCATCGACCACCAAAGCGCTCTCAGTGTCGATTTCGGCAACGTAGATGCCTTCAGCGTTTTGCTCGGTGATGTAAACAAAACGTGATTGGAACAGCTTGACCAGCTTTGCACGCAAATCACCCAACACGAACAAAGCATGCATATCGAGATTACTGACTGCCAAAGAAACATCCCCACATCTGAATAAACCGCACACGGAAAACGCGCACGACAAAAAACGGCCAGGCCGATGGAACTGCCAAATGACTCAAAAAAAAGCCCGAACTGAGCAGACTGCTCATTCAACGCGAGGTTCGTAAGACTACTGGATTGTCACTCGCGAAACTCACTCCAATGTCGCCAAAGCTCGAAGGAATAATCCTTACCGGCGACCAAAGAAAGCTGATTACGAACTTTAGGGAAAATTCTCACGAAAAAAAGCATTTTTCCGACATATCACTCGCGAAAAATTGCTTTAGATAAGCCCTGTCGTCACCAAGCACTGGCGATTCTAGAGCAGCGATGCTCATTACGACTACCCGAAACGGCCTGTAAATATCGGCCAACCGATGAAAAGGACTTCATATGTGCACTCTGACTCACTTCGCCATGCCCACTGACGCCCGACTCAAATCGCCCCTTATCCTGCATGTCGCCGATATGAACGATCTGCAGGAACACCAACAAAAGGATATGGCTCCGCGCTTTCAAGTCGTACCGGCCGGCAACGCTTTCTTCCACATCAAGGAAAAATCGACCGGCCGCGTAAGAGGTTTCCGCGAAGATCACAACGAAGCGTGCGCCCTCGCCCGCTCACTCGAAATGCAAATCGAACTCCTGGCCAGTGCTTGCCTCAGATAAAGAGAGCGATCGACTGCGCCAGACCGGCGCACATCAGAAGGAGCAAATGATGGATCTTGAAGGTTATAACTTGAAAACCCTGTTCGATCAGTTGGGTCTGCCTTCAGAGGAAACTGATATTGATGATTTCATCGATAGGCATCCGCTGGACGCTGACACCAAATTAGTCGATGCGCCCTTCTGGTCAGAACCTCAGAAGCAAACGCTTCAAGAGTGGATTGGCAAAGACGATGACAGGGCAATAGTCTTCGACGAACTGAACGTACGCCTTCACGACGGCAAGTAATCTCGATCAGTGCAGGCTGTCACCAGGCGCGGCCTGCAACTGCGCAAGCCACGCAGCCCTGCACTCCTCGGCCTCGTCGCGACTGGCGAACGCAGTACCGCGCCGCTCACCATTGAGCAAAACCACCCAGCAAACACTTCGGCCCATCGCGCGTAAACCGGCGGGCACACCGCTGCCAATCATCACGGCAACATCAACTCTGCACTGCATGCAGACCTCCCCAAATCATTAGCCACCTAACTATGTAGGCATGTTAATGATTTACTCGCGGAGGAAACAGCAACGCCCGTGCATAGATTCATTGCATCAATCGCAACAATCGATCAGCGCGGGCTTTCCGGTTTATAGCCCAAACGCAATCCGCCCCAGTGCCGACCCTTGATCGTGATCGGCACCGACAAGTCGTGCATCAACTCACCGGTATCGCGCGTGTAAGTCTGCAACAACACCGGTTGCTGATGACTGCCACAGCGAATCCCGGTGCGGTCGGCAAACTTGCGCTTGGTGCGATTGTTAACCGCATCGACCTGCGCATCCCCGGTCAACGGCTGACTGAACACCTGATTGTGCGTCGGCACGTAACCCTGCTGTGTGCAGGCAATGGCAAATACCAATCCCTCATGACGCGGCAGCAACGGCTCCTGAATCGCCGGCAGCACCTGATCGGTGTAACGATCAAAACGAGTCTGAAATTTCGCCGGTTGCGTATTCGCGATCGGCTGATACTGACGGTCGAACAAATCGTCGAGGCTGATCCGCCCTTGCTCGACATCCGCCTCGAAACGCGCGGCAATCTGGCTCGCCCCTTCGCGCGCCAGGTCATAGATGCGCTGGTGATAGTCATCCAGCCCGACTTCGGCCAGACGCTCACTGATGGTTTCCGCCTGCCCTTCCATCTGCACCGCCGCTTCGGCGAGGCGACGGGTCTGCTGATCGCTGACCGCCAGATCGCTGCGCATCTGCTCGATGGCTTTGAACAGACTGTCGAGTTGCTCGCGGTTGGTCTCCGCACCCCTGGCGATCTCGCCGACCTGACTTTCCACCCCCGCCGCCAATCGCGCGATATTCTCCAGGTGCTGACCGGTGTGTTCGACCTGTTCGACGCCGCTGCTCAAATCGCTGGATAGTTCGCGGATCTGCTCCACAACCTGGGCGGTGCGCTGTTGAATGTCAGCGACCATCTCGCCGACCTCGCCCGTCGCCGACGCCGTTCGCGCCGCCAAGCCGCGCACCTCATCCGCCACCACTGCAAATCCGCGACCGTGCTCACCGGCCCGCGCCGCTTCAATCGCCGCGTTCAACGCCAGCAGATTGGTCTGGCTGGCAATCGACTGAATCACCAGCGTCACCCGCTGAATGTCATCGCTGCGCAGACTCAAGGCCTCGATCAATTCACGGCTGGCATTGGCGCGCTGGCTGAGCTGATGCATGCGCGAGATCGAATCGACCAATTCGGTTCGCCCCGCTGCACTGCTGTGATGCGCCTCGCTGGCAGCGGCCAACGCTTCACGGCTGAGCTGCGAAGTGGCGTGTTCAGTGGCGATCATCACCTCGGCATTGCTGACAATCCGCGCTGCCGCATCGAGTTGCGATTCAAGTTTGCTCGCCAGTTCCTTGACCGAAAACGCCACCCCGGCCGCCGACAAGGCGTTATGGCTGGTGGTGTAGGAAAGATCGCGAGTGAGTTCGGAAATCGCACTGCCGGAGTCGGCAGGCGTTACATCGGGGACAGCTCGGGAGCGCAGGCGCGGCAGCCAGACAATCAGCACCGCCAAGGGCATGCCGACGTAAAGCGACCATCCACCCAGCGTCATGCCGGCGAGCAACAGCATCAGGGCGATGCTTTGCAGAGTCGGTGCGACCCAGCGGTTTTTTGGCAAAAGCACTGGTGCAGGCAAAGCCCCAACCAGAGATCCGTCTCTCGTCATATCAACACCCCACGCTTGTTCTCATTATTGTGACTGCATTAAACGCCACTACAACGCCATTATCTATGGTCCGTTAGTCGTGGGGTCTTGCAGCAGGTCAATGGAACGGCCCGGGATATCGCAGACGAGCAAAAACAAAGATCGCAGCCCCTGCAACCCCATATAGGAGCTGCCGAAGGCTGCGATCTTTTCAGAACGACCCGCAATCGGCGGGTCGCCTCAGGAATCAGGCCTGACGCTGGTGCTTGTCGATCTGCTCGTGACGCTCTTGAGCTTCGATGCAGTACTTGGTGGTCGGGCTGATCAGCAGGCGTTTCAGGCCAATGGCCTCGCCGCTGTCGTCGCACCAGCCAAAGCTGTCTTCCTTGATGCGCTCAAGGGCCTGTTCCAATTGCGGCAGCATGCGCTGGTCGCGATCGATCGCGTTTACCAGCCAGGTGCGCTCTTCTTCAACCGAAGCCGCGTCCGCCGGGTCAGCCGGGGTGTCCAGGCTTTCGATGGCGATACGGTTTTGCTCAATGCGCTCGTGGGTTTCGACTTTCATGTTCTGCAACAGCTCAGTGAAGAAAGCGTGTTGCTCTGCATTCATGTAGTCATCTGCCGGCATCGCCAGCAACTTGTCCTTTGTCATTGATATCTCTATAAAAAAACGTGCATTAAGGCGAAATAGGGAGCGTTCCGGCGAACCGTGTCCGGTCGACGAAAAGGCATCGTTTATTGCAAACGCCACCCGGCACTCAATTTACGAGGGGCGGCAGTCTAAGGCCCGTTTCAGGCATCAGCAACTGTAAATACAGGGAATTTGTCCGACAAAGCCCGGAAACTGCTCTGACACAAGCTTCACAACGGTCATCGGAGTGCGTTTATAGCAAGAAATTCAGTCGAGCGGCTGTATATAGAAGACAAACGGCTATCAACGACCTGCGAGCAAGGTTATCGGCAGGCTGGAGCTTTTATACAGAACGACCTCATGGACTGCACAAAGCCCACCTTCGCCGGGGTCATGAGAGATTCACAAACAAGCCGGATTCGACGACTGACATTTCCCTCAGGCTCGGCTAGGTTATGCCTACCCCACCGGTTCGACTTGAAGGAACGCGTCATGAAACTGATCGGAATGCTCGACTCACCTTACGTGCGCCGCGTGGCGATCTCCGCCAAACGCCTGGACATCGACCTCGAACACGAGTCAGTCTCGGTGTTCCGCCACTTCGAGCAATTCCAGCAAATCAACCCGGTGGTCAAGGCGCCCACCCTGATCCTCGACGACGGCGTCGTCCTCATGGACTCGACCCTCATCCTCGACTACCTCGAAACCGTCGCCGGCAAAAGCCTGTTGCCGAAAGAGTTGAGCCAGCGCGCCCACGCCCTGCGCCTCATCGGCCTCAGCCTCGCCGCCTGCGAAAAAGCCGTGCAGTTCTACTACGAACGCAACCTGCGCCCGGCCGACAATCAATATCAACCGTGGGTCGAACGCGTCGAAGGCCAACTCGCCGCTGCCTTCACCGCCCTCGAACACGAACTCGAAAAACACGGCCTGCCCACCGACGGCACCCTGACCCAAGCCGGCATCAGCCTCGCCGTCGCCTGGAGCTTCACCGACCTCGTCGTCCCCGACCAGATCGACACCCGACGCTACCCCCACATCGCCCAATACACCGCCTACGCTGAAACCCTCGAAGCGTTCGTCAGCACGCCGATGACCTGAACATGAGCACAACTGAAACCACCGCACCGGCCCTCAAAGAAATCTTCAACGCCGAGCGATTGCGCCACATCGCCACCGAAATGAGCGCCGTGTACCCGGCGTTCAAAGCCAAAGCATTCCTTCAACACGCCAATGACGGACTCGCCGACCTGTCCGTCATGCAACGCATGGCCCGCGTCAGCGAAAGCCTGCACGCCGTGCTGCCGCTGGACTACGAAGATTCCCTCGAAGTCCTGCGCGAACTCGCCCCACGGCTGAACAGCGGATTCGTCAGCATGTGCCTGCCGCACTACGTCGCCAGCTACGGCGCGCACGCCTTCGATACCTCCATGGACGCCCTGAAATACTTCACCACCTTCGGCTCCTCCGAATTCGCCATCCGCCACTTTCTGCGCAGCGACCTGGAACGTTCGCTGGAACGGATGCACGACTGGACCCAAGACGAAAACCACCACGTCCGCCGCCTAGCCAGCGAAGGCAGCCGCCCTCGCCTGCCATGGTCATTTCGGCTGGAAGCGGTGCAGGCTGACCCGCAATTGACAGTCGGGATACTCGATCGATTGAAAGCAGATGAGAGCCTATACGTGCGCAAGTCCGTGGCGAATCATTTGAATGACGTGACCAAGGTGCATCCCGAGTGGGTGCTCGACACGATTGAAGGTTGGTCACTGGAAAACAAACACACGGCGTGGATTGCGAAACATGCGTTGCGCAGTTTGATCAAACAGGGGGATCTGCGGGCGTTGACGGTGATTGGCGCTGGCGGGAAGCCTGAGGTTGAGTTGCTGGATGTGAAGGTTGAACCGGCGGTGGTAAGGCTCGGGGAAGCGATTACGTTGTCGTTTGTGGTGAAGTCGACCGTGGCTGAAGAGCAGCGGTTGGTGATTGATTATGCGATTGACTATGTGAAGGCGAATGGCGGGGTTTCGGGGAAGGTTTTTAAGTTGAAGACGGTGGTGTTGGCGGGGTTTGGAGAGGTGGTTGTAGGGCGGCGGCAGGTGATGAAGGATTTTACGACACGGAAGCATTTTGTTGGGCGGCATGGGGTGCGAGTGATGGTTAATGGGGAGGTGTTGGCGACTAACGCGTTCAACATTATCGCGGGATGACACGACAATGAGATTGAGGAGATATGGCGAAGGTTGAACAGGTGCGAAATCACGGGTGGGCCGCCTTCAGGTCATAATAAGCGGCCAGTTATGAAGGACTGCTATCGACCCAAAGCCGACATTCATTTTGAGTCGCTCAATCGCTGGCTCAGAGGACCGTGTCGTCACTCCGAAATAAACAAGGCCGCAATCGCAGCCTTGTTTATTTCGGAGTGTTAATCGTGCGAATGGCCGTGCTCGGCACTCTCGGAGGTTGTGCCTTTTTCGCCACCACCGCATGGAAAAGGCAGGAAAAGGGGACTGATTTATTATCCAGGGAAATTTACCCCCCGAACCTGTCTCGCGCTCGATGGCAATAATTGATCTGTTTGGGTGGATGAGCTTCGGACAATATGTGGCTGATATTGAGAATTTTGGTGGTTTTACACCACTAGAAAACGTCTAGGAAAATCAGAGTATCCGCGCCCAACTGAAGGATGCCAGAGCCTAAACATGCTTGCTTAGATGGTTTCTTGCGTAAGTGACGGGGGAGGCTAATCTGTCAGCACTAGTCAATAGGAGCGCATGATGAGCTTCAAGCAGATCTACAAGGATGCCGCCGAAGGCCTCAGCGCTACGTTCCATTCTTTCAGTCAATCACGGCTTCTCGCAAGCCGCCCGCTCGATGATCCATCTAGACGTGGGATATGTAGAGCCTTATGCCTCTATGAGGCTCATTATGCTAAAGGGAATCGATCTCGCGAATTCAAACGAGACATGCCCGGCCTCGTTGACAAAATTTGTAGCCTTCAGGAGAACATCAGCGTTCAAAACTCTACGACGCTATCCGAGGCTTTCGCGGAACTTTACGAAAAACAGGCCCAAAATTTGGGGCTAACTTATATAGCGCAGTCTCACTTCGTGCCTGACGTTTACAACTGGCTGCAGGGAGCGGCGGGATATGCGACGCGTAATCCTTTTTACGTTCAGATGGTTCTTCCAAATCATGTCGTTTCTGTGCGACCAGGCGCCCATGGAGGGGTTAGTTTTTTTGATCCCAATGTCGGTCAGATCTCATGTCCTCGGGCTGAACTGTTCTTTTTGCTACACACAATTTTCAATAACCCCGAGATTTCAGATGCTTACCAGCTGACTGGTGCACCTGAAGTTTTTTTGGTGTATCTGGCCTGACACGCCACTTAGGGAATCACAGCACAGCACTAGCTAGCACTGATTACCCTTCCGCGATGGCCGAATCTGGAAAAAGGTGGAAAAAGGGGACTGATTTATTTTCTGGAAATAAATCAGTCCCCTTTTTTCGCTATTAATCTCACTCTCAAGGCGCCCAGCGCGGGATTCGCGCATCGCTTACCAACTTCCATACGGAATGCCGTACTTGTCGATATAACGCTTGGACTTTTCACTCACGGGATACACGTAGCGACCTTCGTTCTTGCCCTGACTCGGCCCCAACGGTTCAATCTCAGCCTGAGCGCGTGCGACTTTGATAGGGTGATGGCACGAATCTCTGACCCAGACCTGCACCACACCACCGGGGGCCAGCCCCAGATACACCGAAGCCATAAACCTTGCTTCCTGATCAGGTGTCTTCGGGCAACGTTGATTGACAGAAGACACCATCAATTGCCTGGCCTCCTCAGGAATATCTACCCATGCTTGCCACGTTTTTTGTTCGACGATTGATTGCCAACGAACCCAGATGCGAACAGGTAGATCTGCTCCCACCACTCGCTTACCGCTGCCGCCTACCCCGCCCGTCCACCCTCGGGCCGACTCTGTGCCATCCTCGGGTTCTCCCCCGGCAGCGGTGCCGCCGCCAGTTTTGTAGTAAATCTTGCCGGTAATGTCTTGAACAGAACTGTTCTCTACCCAGACTTTCATGTAGTCCGGCTCAATAAAGGCCAGCTCCCACCACTGAGATTTCGGATCGTTCCTGGCCGATAGTGGATCAGTAGCCTGGCACCCCGTGACCAGCAACATGCATAGCATCGTGAGGAGTTGTTTCATTGGGTTACGGCTTACCAACTCCCATACGGAATGCCGTACTCCTCAATATAGCGCTTAGCCTTTTCACTCATTGTGTAGGCATAGCGATCACCATGCTTCCCCTGCTGCGGGCCGAGTGGTTCGATCTCGCCTTGGGCATGCGCAACTTCTATTGGGCGGTGGCACGAGTCTCTGACCCAAGCTTGGAGCACTCCGCCGGGAGCTAGACCCACGTACAGCGTCGCCATGTATCGGGCGGTTCTTTCTGGAGTTTCCGGGCAGCGTTGGTGCGTAGACTTCACCATCAATTGCCTCGCTTCTTCTGATATTTCTATGAAGCCTTTATAGGTTTTTTGCTCTGATATGGACTGCCAACGGACGAAGATCATTCTTGGAAGATCGGCGCCGGTAACCGGCATTCCAGAACCACTAACTGTTCCCCAGCCACGCGCAGACTCTGTGCCATCTTCTGGCTCACCTCCGGCGGCTGACTTCCCGCCGACTCTGAAAAACATCAGGTTCTTGATATCCAGAACTGAACTGTCTTCCACCCAGATTTTCATGTAACTCGGCTCAACAAATCCTATTTGCCACCATGGAGACTTGGGATCTTTGGCGCCCGATTCGGAGCTTCCAGTTTGACAACCCGCCAACAGTAAAACGCCAAATAGGACGGCTTTTGATTTACTCACCCAGCGCTTACCAACTTCCATACGGAATCCCGTATTTATCGATGTATTGCTTCGCTTTTTCGCTGACTGGATAGGCGTAGCGACCACCGTGTTTCCCCTGTTCCGGGCCTAGTGGCTCAATCTTGGCTTGACCCCGAGCAATCATTATCGGATTTCGACATGAATCACGGACCCAGGCTTGAAGTACTCCTCCCGGTGCGAGCCCCACGTAAAGTGATGCCATGAACCGAGCTGGTTTTTCCGGTGTTTCCGGGCAACGCCGGTGTGTGGACGTCGCCATCAATTGCCTGGCTTCCTCTGGAATCTCGATGTAGCCCGCGTAGGTTTTTTGCTCTGTGATGGATTGCCAACGAACGAAGATTTGTTTGGGAAGCTCAGCGCCAGTCACAGGTTTCCCAGTTCCACCTACTGTCCCCCAACCACGGGCAGACTCAGTGCTGATTTCAGGTTCTCCGCTGGCAGCAGTGCTCTTGCCGGCTCTAAAAAACACTCTGTTATTGATATCTTGGACGGAGCTGTCCTCTACCCAGACTCTCATGTAGTTCGGTTCAACAAACACTAACTCCCACCAAGGATATTTGGGGTCGTTTTCGCCTGTTTCATGGTTTGCGGTTTGGCAACCTGCCAGAAGGAGAAAGCCCAGCGCAATAATTACTTTCATTACCAAAAATTCCAATCTGGTACATGTGGATGTTGTACGCGGATTGCGTCTTCCGTCGGGGCGTTGATGTAAACAGCGTTAATGCCGCTACCGTCCCTTCTCCCGAGTGGGTGGTTCCAGTTCGCAGAGGTATGGATATATTTCAGTTTAAGCAGCGCGTCTTCCTCAACAGTGATGCGGTAGTCACCGGCAACAAATCGATCACACAGCGGCTGGAGTTCTTGGGGAACTGAGTGCTCCTCACCTTCGGGAATATCGATGAGCGGAACGCCCTTCTCCTTTGCCAGTTGATACATGACTCTCAAATAGACTCTTGAAAGCTTGCCGCTAACCGGCCGCTTGAGTTGCAGAGCTGCGTACACTCGTTTCTGTTTGGGTGACAGTATGTCTTGATGCTCCTGTGGAAGCTCGAAAGAGGGGGGAGTAACAATTTCCAGCCATTGGGCAGGCCATCCGTTCGCGATCCACTGGCTTCTGACTCGCGCAGCATCTTGATAGATCGACGTGGTTGCGACATCGGTGTGGAGAGGTACCGCGAGTGTCTGCATCGGGCTGACCAGTACGCACTCCTCGACTTCATCGATATAGCTGCCGCCAATATCTGAATGAACACCCGGAAAAGAATATTCCGGGTGTGCAGGTTTCACCCGACTCAGCGCGAAATTGGCACGGCATTCATCTCGGGCTACAAGGTGGACAACATCTGTGAAGAATTTGCGGTCCAGGTAAAGCTTCACACCCGGGGCGATGGAGCTTTTCACGCGTCCAAAATTAGTGAAACCGGCGATGGAGGGCACTGTATCGAACAGGCCAATAAACCCCATACGTATGCCGCGTCCAAACTGGCTATCAAAGTTACGGTTGAAATCTCGGGCGCTGCTGTTCAGCAAATTCCCCAGTGGCCCTTGCTTGCCTCGTACCACTTCATTTGCGAAGTGTCGTGCGGCTGCAGCGCCACGACTGAACCCAAACGTATCAAACGTCAGAGACGCAATTTCGCTGTTTGGATTTTCTTTCAGGGTGTCTTCAACAATCTGTCTGATTTGCGTAAATGAGGCCTGTACACGGCCAGCAACTCCGGTATCACCCCGTCCTATTCCGGAACCCAGCACACTGTCTTTTTTATCACTTTGGGTACCGATACCGTCCATGTAGATAGAGCCTGATACTCGGGTAACGAAGCCTGCTCCTTCACCATCCTTAGTTTCCTTATACAACAGATGTAGTTTCGCTACATTTGTAAGTCCTGCGCCATAACTGCTATCTGTATCCCCCATATAGGGCTCACAACTAGCAGGAATATCCTCTGGCGCAATCGGATGCTGCGCGCCACACAGCAACCCAGCCGCTGTGTTATTCGCATTATTCCCAGTGCCATCAAAGAAAACCCCAATCCGCAACGCGATCCCAATCTTCTCGGGCTCGGGCGCGGGTTCTTTCCCGTATTTCTCATATTCCGCCCAACGCTGGGCGTGAATATCGACGGGTTTGGCTTCTTCGTAGCGGTGGTTTTTCGGGGGGTTGGGGACGTAGCCGCTCAATCCTTGATTCCTTGTTCTGATCCTTGAGAACGGCCCGAAGGGTGACAGCCGAGGCTTGGGGGCGCAAGGCGTGGCCGTGTGCCAGCCCGGTTGAGACAGCGTGGTTTGACGAGGGTTTCCCCTCGTCGTGGTGGTTGGGTTATTTGGGGATTTCGACGTTGTCCAGCGCTTGGTTGACGGCCAATTCGGCAAGCATCACGACTTGCGCGATGCCTAGCGCGTTTTTGCGGTGGGAGGTGTCGAGTATGGCGGCGAAGTTGTTGAGCATTTCGCTGGCGGAGCCGAGGGTTTCGCTGGCGTTGGCCAGGAGGGATTCGGTGTCGTACTTCGGGTTGGCGAAGTACATGCGCTCGGGTTCGTTGGTGCTGGCCATGATGTGGTCGGCGGGTTTGAGGTAGTGGTCGAGGGCGCGCTCGGCGGCTTCGTGGAATTTCTTGGAATTGGGGGATTCGTAGGGGGATGCGGGGTCGGTGACTGGCGGGTTTGGCGTTACTTTGAACATAGATGAAGCTCCTAACACATTTAGAGGAGGCTTCACCCTTTCGCTACCAAACGAAGGGTGGCGGCCATGCACAGGTTGGTAGGCCGGGTGTTAGGATCCGGCGCGCCCTAGGACGCCCTGTACATGACCACCATAAGTCCGAATCGGAGAAATCTCGGCGATGGTGGAGCTGTACATCTAACACCGGGCTACCAAACCCGATCACTGTTTTTCAGTGACCGACAAACGATAGAACCCTCGACCTAGACGCACAAGCCGGCGGATTCTGGCGTAGTTGTAGCCGATGGCGCAAGACGTTGTAGGGCATGGATGGCGACAGGAGGTTTCGCTTAAACATGATGGTTAGTGACTGTTTAAAAAACAGCAGATGATAGGGAATAGGCTGCTAGGGAATCTGTACTCTGAAGCGGTTTCACTTTCACATGAAAAGCAGATCTGATCCCTTATCCCGTGTGCCACTGTTTTGGGATTTTGATTCAGCTTTCGCCTCGAACATGTGATTTCGAGTCAATGGGTCTCAAAAGAATTCCACTGGTGTGTGTCCAGAGCAAGCGCGCAATAAGGCTCAAAAACGTAAAGCTCTAGCGCATTCTCGATGGCTATCGCTGCGACGTGGAGTGATTGTAAATAGGATTGGGCCTCGGCGAATGATGTACCAAATAGAAAGTCATCCATTGCTTTGGCGCGCGTGAGCTTGGAGATTGTCCGATCAGGATGCCTTGCCATCGCTATTCGAAATGCCAGGCTCGCGTCGAAATGTGTTTTACCGAATACGTGCTGACGAAGTCGGCTAATCACACTTCTGGAAATCCCAACATAGATGGGTAACCCCTTGTCGATTAGTACGTAGCAACCTGAAAAGTCATGCGCCAGATCGAACCGCTTTAGCAAAGACTTTGTGCCTACACCTGGAACTGCAAACGCCTTCATTTCTCGTGGATCAGCAAGAGCGCTCGTCATTCTGCTCATATGTGCGGGTAGAACTGTTGTCGCTAACGCTTCAAATGTGTGCGGGCATTCGTGTAACGGCATTGGAGAACCGCTCGCTTTAGAAATGAGTGCCAACGCTAGCGCGATACGTCGGGCCGTTACAAGCAATCGCATTTTTGAGAGGCGAAACTTGAGGCGTCATGAACAGGAATAAGGAATAAATTGATAGCTCTCCGTAGCGAAGTACATTGGCATTCGCTACGGAGAACAATACCTACTCTGCTATCTCGACCTTATCCAGAGCCTGGTTGACGGCCAATTCGGCAAGCATCACGACTTGCGCGATGCCTAGCGCGTTTTTGCGGTGGGAGGTGTCGAGTATGGCGGCGAAGTTGTTGAGCATTTCGCTGGCGGAGCCGAGGGTTTCGCTGGCGTTGGCCAGGAGGGATTCGGTGTCGTACTTCGGGTTGGCGAAGTACATGCGCTCGGGTTCGTTGGTGCTGGCCATGATGTGGTCGGCAGGTTTGAGGTAGTGGTCGAGGGCGCGCTCGGCGGCTTCGTGGAATTTCTTGGAGTTGGGGGATTCGTAGGGGGATGCGGGTTCGGTGACTGGCGGGTTTGGCGTGACTTTGAACATGGTGAAACTCCTAGTTATTAAAAAGGAGCCATCACCTTCGCTACCAAACGAGGGTGGCGGCCATACGCGGGTTGGTAGACCGGTAACTAGGACCCGGCACACCCGAAGGTGTCCTGCGCATGGCCACCATTGAGCAGAGACCCGACGGGCCTGCGAACGGTGCGCGATGCGACTAGTTATGGCGGGCTACCAAACCCGATCACTGCTTTTCAGTGACCGACAAACGATAGAACCCGCGACCTAGACGCACAAGCCGGCGGATTCTGGCGTAGTCGTAGCCGATGGCGCAAGACGTTGTAGGGCATGGATGGCGACAGGAGGTTTCGCTTAAACAGGTTTGTTGTTTGTTGTTTATTTTGCTCAATGATTGCTGCGGCGCAGGGGCAACCGTCATCGCGAGCAGGCTCGCTCCTACAGAGGATTGTGGCTGGTTTTGAATTTTTTAGGCCGGGCTGACGCTATCGCGGGCAAGCCCGGCTCCCACAGGTTTTGTGGGTTACTCAGGCTCTGCGTTGAGTCATTTGGATCAAGGCTGATTGACTGCTGCCCGGCGCCAATGGGTGAAGTTCATCGCCGCCCTGCTCTCACTTTTTGCCGCTAGCCAAATGATGCGCGACCAACGCATTGGCATGCCCATGGCCCATGCCATGTTCTTCCTTGAGTAAAGCCACCAGTTCCATGTGTTTTTTATCACCGACACTGGCGAGCAGTTTCAGCCAGTGGTCGATGGGTTGGCCGTACTTTTTCTCGATGGAGGGGAAGTAGGACGCCGGGCCTTTTACTTTGTTGTCTTCGGTCATGCTGCACGCTCCTTGTCGGCAAGGCCTAAGAGTGGACGCGAAGTGCGGTTCCGGCAACTATCGCACTCTGCCAGACAACACAAAAACTGTAGGAGTGAGCCTGCTCGCGATCGCGGTGGTTCAGTCAAAATCGATGCTGACTGCACAGGCGTCATCGCAGCAGGCTCAATCCTACAGGGGGTCAGCGTGAACCTGTGCGCCCCGGCAGCATCCGCACCAGCGTGTTATCGCGCACCCAATAATGGTGAAACAACCCCGCCGCCGCGTGCAGACCGATCACCCAATAACCGCTGCTGCCGATCAGTTCGTGCCAGTACTTGAGGCGTTTGGCGAGGTCCGGGTCGATGGCGACCGGCGCCGGTACGTGGAAGCCGAAGTAGGGGAACGGTTTGTCGCCGGCGGCGAGCATCAGCCAGGCGAGGATCGGCGTGGCGATCATCAGGCCGTAGAGGGCCAGGTGCGTCAGGTGCGCGATGCCGGTCTGCCAGGCTGGGGGTTTGGGGGTGATCGGTGGGCGCGGGGTCAGGCGGCCGATAAGGCGCAGCCACACCAAGGCGAAGATGCTCGCGCCGAACAGGCCGTGAAAGCCCATCAGCAGCCCGCGCGCTTCGCTGCCCTTGGGCATGTAGCCTTTGATTTCGACGCAGGCATAGACGCCGACGAACAGCGCCAGCATCAGCCAGTGCATCGTGATCGAGAGTTTTCCATAACGGGTTGCGGCGTTGTCGCGGGTCATAAAGATGCGCCTCGTGATTGTCGTGGGTGACGGTCGATGCGGTCGACGGTCACGTTCCTTTGGCCGGGCGAACCGACGGTGTCACCCTGCCCGGCCAGTCTTAAGACAGTCTGAAGATCGGCTTGCAGGTTAACCTTTTTTCACCTTCAGACTTCGTTAAGAAATGGCTCGGATACTTCGCTCAAATCTTTGAGGGAGGCGTTCTGCCCATGCCCGATTTCGACTGGAACATCCCCCTGCCCCTGCATTTCGGCCAGTCCGAAACGCCGCAGATGACGCTGACCCATGCGTTGCCCGACGACGCACAACGAACGGCGTTCGAAGCGTTCATTCAGCAACGCTTTCGCAAGGCCCACGGTGCCGATATCCGCCACTTCATGCCCGAGCTGTTCGGCATGCACAACGCCGACGGTGTGCTGAGTGCTGTGGCCGGTGTGCGCCGCGCGCATCTGGAGCCGCTGTTTCTTGAGCGCTATCTGGATGAGCCGATCGAACCGTTGATCAGCGCGGCGGCGGATCGCCCGGTGACGCGCAACGGCATCGTCGAGGTCGGCAACCTCGCCGCCAGCGACACCGGCAGTGCGCGCCTGAGCATCATCGCCATCACCTACTTGCTGGCCATGGGCGGTCTGGAGTGGGTGACCTTCACCGGCAACATCGGGCTGGTCAACAGCTTCCATCGCCTCGGTTTGAAGCCAGTGACATTGTGCGCCGCGAACCCGGAGCGACTGGGTGACGAGCGTCAACATTGGGGCAGTTATTACGAAAGCAAACCTTGGGTTCACGTCGGCAACATCCGCGCCGGGTTCATCCATTTGCGCAATATCGGCCTGTTCACACGCTTGGGGCTGCCGACCTCGATTGAAGGAGCTTTCCATGTCGCTTGAACTGCAACGCTTCCAGGAAACCCTGCGCAGCCATGCCGGGCGCAATGATGGTGCGGTTGCCCTGTGGGGCGATTCGCTGAAAATCGATTACACAACCTTGTACGCCGAGGTGATGTATCGCCAGGAGCGATTGCGCGATGAAAACGTGCAAGTGATTGCACTGGCGCTGGATAACGGGGTCGACGCGATGCTCTGGGATTTGGCCGTGCTGTTCGAAGGCCTGACCTGTGTGACGCTGCCGCCGTTTTTCAGCCCGGCGCAACGTGCCCATTGTCTGGAGCAGAGTCAGGCCGAACGGGTGATTGCCGAGCCGGAGCTGGAAGCCGAATTGCTCGCGGGCGGTTACGAGAAAAGCGGCGAGTTCTGGTGCCGCTCGTTCAGCGGCCCGAGCCGCATGCCCGCCGGCACCGCCAAACTGACGTTTACCTCCGGCACCACCGGCACACCCAAAGGCGTGTGTCTGAGCGCCGCGAGTTTGTTGCGGGTGGCGCGTGAGCTGCATCAGGCAAGCGAACCCACCAATCCTGAGCATCATCTGGCCCTGCTGCCGCTGGCGATTCTGCTGGAGAACCTCGGCTGTTATGCGGCGCTGTATGCCGGTGCGATGTTGAGCCTGCCGAACCAGAAAACTCTCGGGATTCAGGGCGCCAGCGGCGTCGATGTGCCACGCCTGCTGGGCTATCTGGCCAGCCGTGCGCCGGAGAGTCTGATTCTGGTGCCGCAGTTGTTGCTGTTGCTGGTCAGCGCCGCCGAACAGAAAGCCTTCGCCCCCCAAAAACTGCGCTTTGCCGCTGTCGGCGGCGCACGGGTTTCCGAAGATTTGCTGCACCGCGCACAACGGGTCGGCCTGCCGGTTTTTGAAGGGTATGGTTTGTCCGAATGTGCGTCGGTGGTCTGCCTTAATCGCCCCGGTGCGCAACGTCCGGGAAGCGTTGGCCAGCCCTTGCCGCATGTTGAAGTGCGCTTGGCCGAAGACGGCGAAGTGCTGATCAAGGGCTCGCCGCTGCTGGGGTATCTGGGCGACGCGCCGCATGCCGAAGAATGGTGGCCGAGCGGCGATCTGGGCGAGTTCGATCCGGAAGGTTTTCTCTACCTCAAGGGCCGCAAGAAGCATCAGTTCGTCACCAGTTTCGGGCGCAACGTCAACCCGGAATGGGTCGAGTCGGAGCTGACCCAGCGCCGCCACATCGCCCAGGCGTTTGTTTATGGCGAGGCGATGCCGCACAACCATGCACTGCTATGGCCGCACCGCGCCGATTGCAGCGATGCAGAGCTGGCCGCCGCCGTCGCCGAAGTCAACGAGGCCTTGCCCGATTACGCCCAGGTACACCGCTGGACGCGTCTATCCCAACCTTTCAGCGCCGCCAATGGCCTGCTCACCGCCAATGGTCGCCCACGCCGCGAAGCCATCGTCGCGCACTACCACACCCAATTGACTGAATCAGTTATCTGCGAGGAATCCGCGTTATGAATTTTTTCGACACCCTGCAAGAAGCCACGCAGCAGGAACGCCACGAGTTGTTCAACTTGCCGATCATTCTGGATGCCTTGCAAGGCAAGGTCAGCCTTGAGAGTTATCGGGCATTTCTTGCGCAGGCCTATTACCACGTGCGCCACACCGTGCCGTTGATGATGGCGTGCGGTGCGCGTCTGCCGACACGTCTGGAATGGCTGCGCAAAGCGGTGTGCGAGTACATCGAGGATGAATACGGCCATGAACAGTGGGTGCTCAACGACATTGCCGCGTGTGGCGGTGATCGCGATGCCGTGCGCGATGGGCTGCCGTCGCTGTCGATCGAGTTGATGGTCAGCTTCCTCTACGACCTGATCGCCCGGGGCAATCCGGTGGGTCTGTTCGGCATGGTCAATGTGCTTGAAGGCACCAGCATTGCCCTGGCGACTCACGCGGCGGGCAGTATTCGCGAGCGTCTGGCGTTGCCGGAAACGGCGTTCAGTTACTTGAGCTCCCACGGTTCGCTGGACATCGAGCACATGCAGACTTACCGCCGACTGATGAACCAACTGGAAGATCCAGAAGATCAGGCGGCGGTGATTCACGCGTCGAAAGTCGTCTATCGCCTGTACACCGACATGTTCCGTGGCTTGCCGCGCAACACGGAGGCTCAATATGCAGCTGCGTGAAGCACGTGTTGTGTTGACCGGTGCCAGTGGCGGCATCGGCATGGCCATCGCCAATGCCTTGTGCGCCGCCGGCGCGCGGGTGCTGGCCGTGGCCCGCCATCAAGAAGCGCTGCTGCCGCTGCTGGAGCGTTATCCGCAAAACCTGTGCTGGGTCGCCGCCGACCTGACCTACCTCAGCGACCGACGCAAAGTGCTGGCCGCCGCCGAAGCCATCGGCGGCATCAACCTGCTGATCAACGCGGCCGGAGTCAACCACTTCGCCATGCTTGAGCAGCTCGACGACAACGACATCAACGCGATGCTGGCGGTAAACATCAGCGCGCCGATCTGCCTGACCAAGCTGTTGCTGCCAATGCTCAAGCAGGCCGACAGCGCGATGGTGGTCAACGTTGGCTCGACCTATGGCTCGATCGGCTACCCCGGTTACGCCAGTTATTGCGCGACCAAGTTTGCCCTGCGCGGGTTTTCCGAAGCGCTGCGCCGGGAGTTGGCCGATACCCGGGTCAGCGTGCTGTATGTCGCGCCACGCGCCACCCGCACATCGATGAACAGCGCGGCGGCGCGAGCCTTGAACGATGCGCTCAAAGCCAACGTCGATGACCCACAAACCGTCGCCGCAGCGGTGATTCACGCGATTGCCGGAGACCGTCGCGACCTGTATCTGGGCTGGCCGGAACGTTTCTTCGTGCGCCTCAACAACCTGCTGCCGCATCTGGTTGATCGGGGTCTGCGCAAGCAGTTGCCGCTGATCCGCCGCCTCAGTGAAAAACCTGAAAACGAGACCCTCAAGCCATGAAAAAACTTTCCGCATGCCTGTTGTTGGCCGCCCTGAGTCAAAGCGTCTGGGCGCTGGACTCCGCCGATCAGCAACGCCTCACCGGCATCCAGCAGAGCTGGGCGCACATTCAATACGAAGTGGCCGAGAAACAGCGCGCCGCCGCTTTCGAGCAACTGTCCAGCGAAGCCACCGCGTTCACCACGCAACGCCCGGCCGTGGCCGAAGCCTGGATCTGGAAAGGCATCGTCACCAGCAGTTGGGCCGGTGCCGAAGGTGGGCTCGGTGCCTTGAGCAAAGCCAAGGACGCCAAGGCTGATCTGGAAAAATCCCTGACGCTTGACCCCAAGGCCTTGCAAGGTTCGGCCTACACCAGCCTCGCCGCGCTGTATGACCGCGTGCCGGGCTGGCCGATCGGTTTCGGCGACAGCGACAAGGCTGAGCAACTGCTCAAGCAGGCGCTGCAACTCAATCCCAACGGCATCGATAGCCTGTACTTCTGGGGCGATCACCTCTACCGTGAAAAACGCTACGCTGAAGCGAAAGGGGCGTTGCAAAAAGCCCTGCAAGCCGCGCCGCGTCCGGGCCGGGAAAGCGCCGACGCCGGGCGTCGCAAAGAGATCGCCGCCCTGCTGGTGGACGTCAACAAGAAACTCGACTGACAGGAGTCCGCGTGCGTTTATTACTGATTGAGGATGACGTGGCGCTCGGTGAAGGCATTCATCAGGCGCTGGGGCGTGAGGGTTACACCGTCGATTGGCTCAAGGACGGCAGCAGCGCGTTGCATGCGCTGCTCAGTGAAACCTTCGACGTGGCGGTGCTCGATCTCGGCCTGCCGCGCATGGACGGCCTCGAAGTGCTGCGCCGTCTGCGCGACAGCGGCTCGAATTTGCCGGTGCTGATTCTCACTGCCCGCGATGCTACCGAGGATCGCATCGCCGGGCTCGACGCCGGGGCCGATGATTATCTGGTCAAACCGTTCGATCTGGCCGAACTCAAGGCGCGGTTGCGTGCCTTGTTGCGACGCAGCGCCGGGCGCGCCCAGGCGCTCATCGAACACGCTGGCATCAGCCTCAACCCTGGCACCCAGCAGGTCAGCTATCAGGGCCAACCCGTGGCGCTGACGCCCAAGGAATATCAGTTGCTGCACGAATTGCTCTCGCCGCCGGGCCGGGTGATGACCCGCGATCAACTGATTCAGTTGCTCTACGGCTGGAATGAAGAGGCGGAAAGCAACACCCTGGAAGTCCACATCCATCACCTGCGCAAGAAATTCTCCACCGACCTGATCCGCACCATTCGTGGCGTGGGCTATCTGGTGGAGGAGCGTCGATGACCTCGATCCGCCGTCGTACGCTGACGCTGATCATCGGCCTGTTGCTGGCCGGTCTGGCGGTGCTCAGCACGTTCAATGTGCATGACAGCAACCACGAAATCGCCGAAGTCTACGACGCGCAACTGGCGCAAAACGCCCGGTTGCTGCAAGGCGTGATGCGCATGCCAATGGACAGTACCGAGCACGCGCAGTTGTATCAGGCGTTCAATCAGGCCCTGGGCGAAGCCAAGCCCCGGGTCGATGGTCATCCGTACGAAAGCAAAATCGCTTTTCAGGTGTGGGATCCCAAGGGTGAGGTGCTGGTGCATACCGCCAGCGCGCCCTCCTTCACCGCACCGCCGACCCAACCGGGTTTCAGCGATGTGCGGGATTTGAAGGGTCGGCAATGGCGGGCGTTCATGCTGGAGGACAAGCAGAACAGCCTGCGTATCTGGGTCGGCGAACGCGATGACGTGCGCTCAGATCTGGTCGACCGCATCGTCCGTCACACTTTATGGCCAAACGTGATCGGTAGCCTGATCCTCGCGGCCATGATCTGGCTGGCCATCGGTTGGGGCCTCAAGCCGCTGGCGGACATGGCCGCGACCCTGCGCGCCCGCCATAGCGGCTCGCTGGAACCGCTGCAAATGACACCGCTGCCCAGCGAACTGGAACCGATGCAGGCCGCGCTCAACCGCATGCTCGCGCAGATCCAGGAAGTGCTCGGCCGCGAACGCCGCTTCATCGCCGACGCCGCCCACGAAATGCGCACGCCGCTGGCGGTACTGCGGGTGCATGCGCAAAACCTGCTGGAGGCCGGCACCGAACAAGAGCGCCGCGAATCCCTGGAATTTCTGATCGTCGGCGTCGACCGCACCAGCCGTCTGGTCAATCAGTTACTGACCATGGCGCGCCTGGAACCCAAACCCAACCCGCCGCCACTGCAACGCATCGACCTCAGCGAAACCGTGCGCAACAGCCTGGTGCAACTGACACCGTGGTTGCTGAGCAAACAGCTGGAGCTGGCCTTCGAAGACAGCGCCGAACCGCTCCACGTCATGGCCAGCAGCGCCGCCATCGACATTGCCCTGAACAACCTGATCACCAACGCCGCCAACTTCTCCCCGGAACACGGCGTGATCACCGTGACGCTGACTCAGGCCGACGGTTTCTGCCATTTGAGTGTCGAGGATCAGGGGCCGGGCATTGATGAGGAAGATCGAGAGCGGCTGTTCGAAAGGTTCTACAGTCGCGGCAATGCCCAGGGCGCGGGATTGGGGCTGACTATCGTCAACACCATCGCGACGCGGCTGGGTGGGCGGATTACGTTGGTCAATCGGGCTGAGGGTGGGTTGCGGGCGACGTTGTCGATGCCTGGCGCACAATCGCGCCCCGCGACACAACGTATCACCCGCGAGCTACCACAGGGCTGAGTACGCAGCGCAATCCTGGCCGATTCTGATTGGCCGGCCTGCCCGTTCGTCACTTGAGCGGGCAATCGGGCAAATCAACGGCATGCGACCAGCCCACACACCTATGCTTGGTGAACCTTCCAAGGCGTCCTCGCTAATGCCTGAAACTCGTCCTCTGAACATTCAATACCTCAAGACTGCGTGCTCGAGTTGCAGCGTTGTGGAACTGTGCCTGCCGATTGGCCTGACCGGAAAGGAAGTCGAACGCCTGGATACGCTGATCGTGCAGCGTTCCAGGATCAAGAAAGGCGCGGCGCTGTATCGCGCAGGCGATCCGTTGCGCTCGCTCTATGCGGTGCGCACCGGTTCGTTCAAGACCAGTGCTGTATCCGTCGACGGCCGGGAGCAAGTCACCGGTTTTCATATACCCGGCGAGATGCTTGGCCTCGACGCGATCAGTCGCGATGAGCACGTGTGCAGTGCATTTGCCCTGGAGGACAGTGAAGTCTGCCCCATCCATTTCGCCCAACTGGAGAAGCTGGCCCAGACCTTGCCGTCATTGCAGCACAACCTCAACAAACTACTGAGTCGGGAGATCGTGCGCGACCACGACATGCTGATGTTGCTCGGCAACATGAGCTCGGATGAACGCCTGGCGGCATTTTTGGTGAATCTCTCGCAACGCTTCAACATGCGCGGATATTCCTCCAGAGATTTCGTGCTGAAGATGCGCCGCGAAGAAATCGGTTCCTACCTGGGGCTGCGCCTGGAAACCATCTGCCGTGGCATCGGCCATCTGCGGGATCAGGGTTTGGTGGACATCTCGGGACGTAACGTGAAAATCCTCGACATGAGAGGCCTCAAACAACTGATCGTCGGCTGTCGGCCGACTCAGTCGCCGATCTGATCCAGATCAGACGCCCGCATCACCAACGGCGTACAAAGAGATCAGCGCAATGCACCGCGCGTTGATCTTTTCCACGCTGGAGGTCACATCATGCTCACTGTCAAAGACCACAATGATCGGGCCGCGGCTGTGTATGCCACGCACCACGGCCAATACTGGATCGAATCGCTCAAGGACGGCCGACACGTGCTGATCCGGCCGCTGGCCGAAAAGGATCGCGAACGCGAATACGCGTTTATCAAGCGCTTGTCCCCCGAGTCCCGCCACATGCGTTTTCTGGCACAGATCAGCGAGCCGGGCACGGCGTTGCTCGATCAGTTAATGGACATCGACCAGAAGCAACGCGCAGCCTTTATTGCGCTGGTTCACGAGAACGGCGAATTGATCGAGATCGGTATCAGCCGCTATGCCGCCACGGCCGAAAAAGAATGCGAATTCGCGGTGACGGTCGCCGATGAATGGGCGCATCTGGGCCTGGCAACCTTGCTGATGGAGCACCTGATCAAGGCCGCCCGACAGAACAACTTCCGCCGCCTGTACTCCGTGGATTCGGCCAGCAACACGGGCATGCGCGAATTGGCCAAAGCCTTGGGCTTTGAAACCCACAGTGATCCCGACGATAGCCACCAGGTCATCCATCGCCTGTTTCTGTAGCAGATCAACGCGCTCCGCCCCGCCAACGGTACGTGGCGCGTTTGATCACGGTGTAATCGCGACCTTCATCACGCCATCGCGCTGATGGCCGAACAACTCATACGCCGCCTCGATATCGTCCAGTTTGAAATGGTGGGTCACCAGCGGTGACAGATCGACGCCACCGCTTTGCACCACCGCCATCAATCGGCGCATGCGTTCCTTGCCGCCGGGGCACAGGGTGCTGACGATGCTGTAATCGCCCAAACCCGCTGCAAAAGCATCGTAGGGAATGCGCAGATCCGAAGCGTAAACCCCAAGGCTCGACAACCGCCCGCCCGGGCGTAACACCCGTAATGCGGACTCGAACGTGCCTTGGGTGCCCAAGGCTTCGATGGACACATCCACCCCGCGCCCGTCGGTTAGCGCCATGATTTGCTCAACCACGTCACCGTCCTTGAAATTGACTATGTGGGTCGCGCCCAACTGCCGCGCAACCGTCATGCGCTCGGCCACCGCGTCGACACCGATGATGACGCTCGCACCCTTGAGCCGCGCACCGGCCACTGCGCAGAGCCCGATCGGCCCCAGCGCAAACACTGCAACGGTGTCGCCGATACTGACCTCGCCGCGCTCTGCGCCGGAGAACCCGGTGGACATGATGTCCGGGCACATCAGCACCTGTTCATCACTCAGCCCGTCGGGGATCGGACACAGGTTGGCTAGCGCATCCGGCACCAACACATACTCCGCCTGACAACCATCAATGATGTTGCCGAACTTCCAGCCGCCGGTGGCGCGAAAGCCGTGCCGGGTGTCCGGCCCGTCCTGTGAGCCGCAGCCGCACAGGCACGCGTAACTTTGGCCGCTCGGGGTAATGGCGCCGGCAATCACGCGCTGACCTTCGACAAAGCCGCGCACTTGCGAGCCGAGTTTCTCGATGACACCCACCGGCTCATGACCAACGGTCAAGCCTTTGGCCACCGGATACTCGCCGCGCAGGATGTGGACGTCAGTGCCGCAGATCGTGGTGGTGGTGATGCGCACCAGCGCGTCCAACGGGCCTACTTCGGGGATCGGCTTGTCATCCAGCACGATGCGATCCTTTTCGACGAAAATCGCCGCTTTCATCATGGCCATGAGCGATGTTCCTGCGCGGGTGGTTCAAGTGAGTGCAGCACCTATTGGAGACTGCGCCGACTTAACCGACACAAGGTTGATCACGATCAACCATTGCGGGATCGCTTGCGCGATTACCGCGCGTCGGGCGTCAGCGTCGCTGCCCCCTGCCATTGACAAAGATCAAGGCGTGCGACCCGGCACGGAGCAGGATGACTCAACGCCTCTGCCGCCATTGCGCACAAGCGTCCATGCCGTTACCCACGGGAGTTTTGTCATGTCCGAGCAAGCACGTTTCATGCTGGTGGCCCCACCCCTGATGAAAGACAGCCCCGCATTCGAACGGGCTGGCGCACTGGCCAAGGCCTCGGGGGCGGCGCTGCACATTGTGGCGTTCGATTATCTGGAAGGTCTGGCAACCGCCGGACTGGTTAACGAACAGGCGCTGGAACAGATGCGTATCGGCTATGTCGAGCGTCACCGCCAGTGGCTGGAAGATCAGGCCAGACCCTTGCGTCATCTTGGCGTCACGGTGACGACCGAGGTGGTCTGGATCGAGCACCCCTTGCGCGAGATCCTGATTCACCTCAAAGAGCAGCCGATGGCCCTGTTGATCAAGGATCTGGAGCCCGCCTCATTCATGTCCCGGCTGATGTTCACGCCACTCGATCTGCACCTGCTGCGCGAATGCCCGGTCCCCCTGCATTTCGTCAGCCATGTGCACAATGCCCGGCCTCGGCGAATGGTTGCCGCTGTGGATCCGTTTCATCGTGACGCCCGGTACGAAGACTTCAACGACCGGATTCTGCGTGAGGCCGTCAAACTGGCAAGCCTCAGCGACGCCGAACTGGAAGTGATCTATGCCTATGACCTGTCATCGATCAGCGCCGATGAGTTCGGATTCGACAATGCCTCGACGTTTTTCACGCAGGGCAACGCCAAAGCACTGTTCGATGCACAAGCCACCGCGTTCCGCGCACTGGCCGAACGCAACGGCATCCCGCCGGAGCGCCAACACATGATCATGGGCGATCCGGCCAAAGTGCTGTGCAGCTATGCCGATGCCTATGACATCGACGTGATCGTCATGGGCCGTGTCGGCCATCGCGGCCTCGGCCGGTTGGTCGGCAGCACGGTGGAACACCTGCTGTACAAAATGCCCTGCAGCGTCTGGGTGGTGTCGCCGCAAATGCTGTCCGCCTGAACGCAGCCACCCCTTAAAGTCGGCGGGCTCAGATCGAGCGCTGATTGACCCGCGCCATCAATTGTTCGGCCGTTTCTTTGCGCTCCGAATACCGATCGACCAGAAAATCCTGGCGGTCGCGCAGCAGCACGGTGAACTTCACCAATTCTTCCATCACGTCGACGACGCGGTCATAGAACGGCGACGGTTTCATCCGCCCTGCCTCGTCGAACTCCATGTAAGCCTTGGGCACCGAGGACTGGTTGGGGATGGTGAACATGCGCATCCAGCGGCCCAACACGCGTAGTTGATTGACGACGTTGAACGACTGCGATCCACCGCACACCTGCATCACCGCCAGGGTTTTGCCCTGGGTCGGGCGAACGGCGCCAAGCTCCAGCGGAATCCAGTCGATCTGTGCCTTGAACACCGCCGACATGGCGCCATGACGTTCTGGCGAACACCAGACCTGACCTTCCGACCACAGCACCAGTTCGCGCAGCTCCTGCACTTTCGGATGGTCGACGGGGACGTCGTCGGGCAATGGCAAACCGGACGGGTTGAAGATGCGCGTCTCGGCGCCGAAGTGTTCGAGCAAGCGCGCGGCTTCCTCTACCAGCAAACGGCTGAAAGAGCGTTCGCGGGTCGAGCCGTAGAGCAACAGGATGCGCGGTTTGTGTTCGCCCGAGGTCGTGGCTTTAAAGCCTTCGAACAGGGTTGGATCAAGGTTGGGCAGATGTTCTGACATATATCCTCCGGCTTACAGGGAGCCGATTCGATCCAGCTCACGCTGCAGTTCTGCGCGGCTGAGCGTTGTAAAAGGCAGGCCGAGGAAGGTCGAACAGCGCCGCTCGATGATCGCCAGCGTGGCACTGAACGCCGCATCCACTGCGGCCTCGTCACCGGTCACATCGGAGGGATCTTCCAGGCCCCAATGGGCTTTCAGCGCCGGACCGAAGTACACCGGGCAGCTTTCACCGGCGGCCTTGTCGCAGACGGTGATGACGATATCCGGCGGGTTGTCCTCGAAGGCGTCATTGCCTTTGCTGTACAGGCCATCGATGGAAATACCGGCCTGTTGCAGCGTGGCAAGACTGCGTGGCAGCACCTGGCCTTTAGGGAAACTGCCAGAACTCAGCGCTTCGAAACCCGGGCGCGCCAGGTGATTGAACATGGCTTCGGAAAGAATGCTCCGGCAACTGTTGGCCGTGCACATGAACAGAACTCGCATGGGGGGGCTCCTGCGGACGTTAATAATTCAGCAGCACGCTGCTTCGCGGACGGGGCGATCATCCATGTTTAGCAAGCGCGAGGCGTTGTCCTTGAGCCAGTCGGCGTTAGCCTTCGACGTCACTTGCAGGATTTGATGAACCCAATCGGGCAGATCCGGGTTGAGCCGGTAATAGACCCACTGGCCCTGCCGACGATCAAGCAGCAGCCCGTTGCTGCGCAGTTGCGCGAGGTGGCGGCTGATCTTCGGCTGGCTGTCATTGAGGGCACACATAAGCTCGCAAACGCAGAGTTCGCCTTGAGCGGCGATCAGCAGCGTAGCGCGGACACGGGTCTCGTCGGCGAGGCTTTTGAAGAGTTCGGGGGGCGTGATCATCAGGGCGCACCGTACATATGGACTGCCGAATATACGGATATCCATATATTAATCAACCTGAAAGATCAGAAGATCTCAGGAATTGAGCAACAACCCCTGCTCCGCCTCGCACAACCCCACTACATAATCCCAGACCACCCGCAGCCGCACCGACTTGTGCAACTCGCGCCGGGTGCTGATCCAGTAACTGCGCTCGATGCTTTCGTCCGGCAGCAAGGGCACCAGATCCGGCTCAGAGGCCGCCATGTAGCACGGCAACACCGCAATGCCCAATCCCGAGCGAGCGGCTTCCTGCTGGGCGATGACGCTGGTGCTATGGAACACCACCCGAGGACTGCGGCAAAAGCTGTTGAGGAACATCAACTCCTGACTGAACAGCAGATCATCGACGTATCCGATCCATGCATGCCGCCCGAGGTCTTCCCGGCTGCGCAACGGTGGCGCGTTGTCGAGGTAACGCTGGCTGGCATAGAGGGCCAAACGGTAGTCCGTCAGTTTGCGGGTAACGAGCATGTCAGCCGCCGGACGCTCCAGATGAATGCTGATTTCTGCCTCGCGGTTAAGGATGCTGACGAAGCGCGGCACCGCGACCAATTCCACTTCCAGACCGGGGTAGCGCTCGAACAGACCGATCATGCGGCTGGCGAGAAACTTGATGCCGAGGCCTTCAGTGACACCGACACGGATTTTGCCCAGTGGCGCGGTGGATTGGGTGATTTCCTCTTGGGCCAGCAGGGCGACGTTTTCCATGGCTTCGGCGTGCTTGAGCAGCGCCTCCCCCGCCGGGGTCATTTCGTAGCCTTGGGCGTGCTGGACGAACAGCGCGGTGCCGAGGCTTTTTTCGATGGCCTCGATGTGGCGGGCGACGGTGGCGTGGGTGGTGTTCAAGCGGCGGGCGGCGGTGAGCAGGCGGCCACTGCGTTGCAACTCCAGAAAGAACCGCAGATCGTTCCAGTCGAACATGGGGTGTCCTTGTCAGCTATCGTCATTCAGGGCTGTTTAAAAACGCACAGCGGCTGCGCAAAAACTAACATTCTTTTGACGAAAGCTAACAACTAGAGTGTCCGACAATAAAAACAAAAAGCGAGGTCAGGGAATGCAGACTTCCCTTGATGAATACGACTACATCGTGGTCGGCGCCGGCCCTGCCGGGTGCTTGCTGGCCAATCGACTGTCGGCCGATCCGCAGCAGCGCGTGCTGTTGCTCGAAGCGGGCGGACGCGACAACTATGCGTGGATTCACATCCCCGTCGGTTACCTGTTTTGCATCGGCAACCCGCGTACCGACTGGTGCTTCAAGACCGAAGCGCAACCCGGTTTGCAAGGCCGCAGCCTGAGTTATCCGCGCGGCAAAGTGCTCGGTGGCTGTTCTTCAATCAACGGCATGATCTACATGCGCGGCCAGGCCGGCGACTATGACGGCTGGGCAGCCGAGGGCAATCCGGGCTGGGCCTGGGATGACGTGCTGCCGCTGTTCAAACAAAGCGAAAACCATTTTGCTGGCGCCGCTGATTTTCACGGTTCCAAAGGCGAATGGCGGGTCGAGCAACAGCGGCTGTCGTGGCCGATTCTCGATGCGTTTCGCAGCGCCGCCGAGCAGAGCGGCATCGCCAGCATCGATGACTTCAATCAGGGCGACAACGAAGGCTGCGGCTACTTTCAGGTCAACCAGAAGGCCGGCGTGCGCTGGAATGCGGCAAAAGCCTTTCTCAAACCGGTGCGATCCCGGACCAATCTGACCGTGTTGACCGGGGTTGAAGTGGATCGTGTTCTGCTGGAGGACGGTCGCGCATCGAAGGTCAGCGCCCGTCATGAAGGCCAGGTGAAAAGCTTCAAGGCGCGCAAAGAGATCGTGTTGTGCGCCGGCTCCGTGGGTTCGCCGAGCATTCTGCAGCGTTCCGGGATCGGCCCGCGTCCGCTGCTGGAACGCCTCGGCATCGGCGTGATTCATGAGCTGCCGGGTGTCGGCGGCAATCTGCAGGATCACCTGCAACTGCGGCTGATCTACAAACTGGAAAACGCCCGCACCCTCAACCAGATCGCCGGCAGTGTGTGGGGCAAGATGGGCATGGGCCTGCGTTATCTGTATGACCGTAGCGGACCGTTGTCGATGGCGCCGAGTCAGTTGGGGGCGTTCGCCCGATCCGGGCCGGAGCAGACGTCGGCGAATCTGGAATATCACGTGCAACCATTGTCGCTGGAGCGTTTCGGCGAACCGTTGCACAGCTTCCCGGCCTTCACCGCGTCGGTCTGTGACCTGCGTCCGCAGAGCCGTGGCCGCGTCGAAATCCGTTCCGCAAATCCGCAGGAAGCGCCGCTGATTCAACCCAATTACCTCAGCCATCCCGAAGACCTGCGCGTGGCCGCCGATGCGATCCGCCTGACCCGACGCATCGTCAGCGCCCCGGCCCTGCAAGCGTTCAAACCGGTCGAGTATCTGCCCGGGGATAGCCTGCAAAGCGAAGAACAACTGCACGAAGCGGCGGCCAGAATCGGCACAACGATTTTCCATCCGGTCGGTACGTGCCGCATGGGCAATGACGGTGATGCGGTGGTCGATGCGCAACTGCGCGTACATGGTGTACCCGGGTTGCGCATTGCCGACGCATCGATCATGCCGCGCATTACCTCGGGTAATACCTGTTCGCCTACGCTGATGATTGCCGAGAAGGCGGCACAGCTGATCCTTTCTCCAACCGTAAACCCACCCCCTGTAGGAGCTAGCCTGCTGGCGATGACGGACTGACATCCAACATCTCTATGGCTGATGCACCGCCATCGCCAGCAGGCTGGCTCCCACAGGGGACTTGCACCAGATTCAAGGCATCGCGCATCACCCGGACACGCAACACCAGTGGAACAACAAAAACAATCACTGTGAGGGATACCGATATGTCGGAACACGTTCAGCCGCTGGACGCCGTGCGCAGCACGGACACCAGCCCGGATACACGCAAAGTCATCTTCGCCTCCTCCTTGGGGACGGTGTTCGAGTGGTATGACTTCTTCCTCTACGGCGCCCTCGCGGCGGTAATCAGCAAGCAGTTCTTCGCCGGGGTCAACGACACCACGGCGTTCATCTTTGCGCTGATGGCGTTTGCCGCCGGGTTTATCGTGCGGCCGTTCGGGGCGCTGGTGTTCGGTCGGTTGGGGGACATGATCGGGCGTAAATACACCTTCCTCGCGACCATCATCCTGATGGGCGTCGCAACCTTCTGCGTCGGCCTGCTGCCTACCTACGCCAGCATCGGCATCGCCGCCCCCATCATTCTGGTGGTGCTGCGCATGCTCCAGGGCCTGGCGCTCGGCGGTGAATATGGCGGCGCCGCGACTTACGTGGCGGAGCACGCGCCAATCGGCAAACGCGGTTTCCACACTAGCTGGATTCAATCCACCGCCACCCTCGGCCTGCTGCTTTCGCTGCTGGTAGTGCTCGGTTGCCGCTACTTCACTGGCGATCAGTTTGAAGTGTGGGGCTGGCGCATTCCGTTCCTGCTGTCGATTGTGCTGCTGGGCATTTCCACCTGGATTCGCCTGAGCCTGCACGAGTCGCCGGCCTATCTGAAGATGAAAGAGGAAGGCAAAACCTCCAAGGCGCCGATCCGCGAATCCTTCGGCAAGTGGGAAAACCTCAAAGTGGTGCTGATCGCCCTGTTCAGCATCAACGCCGGGCAAGCGGTGACGTTCTACGCAGCGCAGTTTTACGTGCTGTTCTTCCTCACCCAGTTCCTGAAAATGGACCCGGCGGTGGCCAACACCTTGCTGATCATCAGCGTGGTCATCGGCGCACCGTTTTTCATCTTTTTTGGCTGGCTGTCGGACAAGGTCGGGCGCAAACCGATACTGATGCTCGGCCTGCTGCTGGCGACGGCGCTGTACTTCCCGATCTTCAAATCCCTCGCCCATTACGCCAACCCGGCCATCGATCAGGCCAGCCGTCAGGCGCCGATCACCGTGCTGGCCGATCCGGCGACCTGTACCTTCCAGTTCGACCCAGTGGGCAAAGCCAAATTCGATAGCCCGTGCGACAAGGTCAAAACCTTCCTGGTCAAGCAAGGCCTGCCCTACTCCAGCGCCGCCGCGCCGGCCGGCAGCGCGGTGCAAGTCAGCGTTGGCGACGTGAAACTCGACGGCTTCGACGAAGCGGCGTTGCGCGGCGCAATCACCCTCGCCGGCTACCCGCAACAGGCGGATATGCAGCAGATCAACAAGCCAATGATCGTCGCCCTCATCGTCGCGCTGATCATCATCTCGGCCATGTGCTACGGGCCGCTGGCGGCGCTGATGGTTGAGCTGTTCCCGACCCGCATCCGCTACACCTCGATGTCCTTGCCGTACCACATCGGCAACGGCTGGTTTGGCGGTTTCCTGCCAACCGTGTCGTTCGCGCTGGTGGTGTACACCGGGGATATTTTTTATGGGCTGTGGTATCCGGTGCTGATTACCGGGGTGAGCCTGGTGGTAGGGATGATCTGTTTGCGTGAGACGAAGAATATCGATCTCGATAAGAACTGAGTGCGCCATCGAATCCGCTTCAGACTGCCTCTGGAGCGGATTTTTTGCGCCTGAGAACCACGATCGACAGAGTGATTGCATCTAAATATCATTTGCGAACTGAGCTGTTATTCGCCTTTGAGCTCACCATCCTAAGGAACAGGAAATGACCGACGCACCGCCCCCTGAAACATCTTCCCAAACCGCCCCTCAAGACAACATCAATCAGGAAAAGACTTCGCGGGGAGGTAAATTCCTATTGTGGTTTGGCCAAGCCATCGTCCCTCTACTGCTGGGTTCCTTTCTCTTCAGCGGTATTCTCGAGGGCTACAAAAGCACGCTCGGTGAAAAGAAAGACATTATCGATAGCTATTACCGACCGATGAGAACCCTGCAGGCATCTTGCGCCATGCGCCATCAGCAACTTGCCCACCAGTATGGCGAGTTGGCTGATGCCTACCGGCTACAGTTCGACGAGCTGACGCACATGCTAACCGAGCCTGAAGCCGCCGCCGCGGCCGGTTACGAAATCATCCCCAGAACCATTGCGAGCAACAACAAGGAACTGGCCAAAACTACCCGGGAATTGAATGACGGCGTGCGCCAATGCCATGTCGACCTCTACATAAAATATGAAGAGCTGGCGCTGGTAACGGGGACCTATGACAAGTTCAAGCGATTGGTGAGCACTCGGGACAAGCGACTCGCGCAAATCGAGAAGCAATTGCAGGCCAAAAGAGTGCCTTACCTCGCCGCGGGTAGCGCAGAAGACATGATGAAAATGTTGCGAAAATTGGCCACCGTTCGATCTGATACACCGCATGATCGAGCAAAGATGCTCACGGAAATCAGTGTCTACGCCAACCCGACCGTGGAACTCAATCGCCTGCTCATGACGACCGAACGTGAACGCTACGAAGCCGAGCAAGCCTTCTTCGCCTCAACCCGTAATCTGTTCGCGCGCGAGATCAGTGCACGCCAATCCAAAGGTTTTTTCAGCTATCTCTTTTGAATCCAGTGACCAAGCCAAATGATAAGGATCATCACCCAATGAACGATCAATATGTCTCCATTGCCTGCCCAACCTTGCAACCGCTGGAGCCGATACTGCATAGCTGGATATCTTGTACCCGGCGTTACATCGATGTATGGGATGGCGATGACTTGCCCTACTGGTACAACGAGCAAGCCAACGTCAGCATCCTCGCGGGTGCCGCATGGAGGGCTGACTGGACAGCCATCGAGGAATACCAAATCAGCAAGATTGCAACAGAGGCGAATGAGCAAACAGCGTCGATCGGCCGCAATGATTTGTACATTGCCAATGAAGAGCATGGCTTTTGCATCGAGGCTAAAGTGGCCTACGTTGATATAAACGAAATAGAGAAAGCAAAAAAACACATCGCTGCCAGACGTGATCAAGCCACTGGCGATGCGAGGCGAGTCGATTACCACGAGCCACGCCTGGGTGCGGTGTTTGTTGCACCTTACTCGCTTGGCAGCAAAGCCGATGAGCAACAGATCAGAGCCTTCCAGCAGGAGATACTTACCTTGGATTCTCAGGCGCTGGCATGGGTATCACCCACCAAAGCCCAGAAAACCCGCAGCCACGACAACCGCTACTACCCATTGGTTGCCTTGCTGTTGATGACTATATGAAACACAGGTCGAGACCTCACCGAGGGGCTGCGCTCATACCTCAGATTTAATCACTTCAAACTTCACCTGATCCGGATAAAACGCCACGTAGTCGCGGATCGGCGCGACCGATATTTTCGGATTTTCGTAAGTCCACACCGCATTCGCCCCCTCATGCCCCGGCACCTGCAAGCTGAAGTAATTGGCGTCGCCCTTGTACGGGCAGTAACTGGTGTGATCGGTGCGGGCGAAATACTTTTCGTCGATGTCTTCGCGGGGGATGTAGTACACCGGCGGGTAGTTGGCCTCATTGAGGACCATCACGTGGGAGGACGCGGCGACCTGGATGCCGTGGAATTTCACCACCAGGCAACCGATGAGTTGTTCGAGGGCAATGACGGGAGTGGGGCCGGGGGTTTTCATGGGTTTCTCCTGAATACGGCAAAGAGACCGCTTCAGGTATAGCCCATGTGTTCCGGTCATGGGAGGTTCGCAGCCGAACGGCCAACGGCCCGCACACCATCAGGGCGAGGGCCGCTTTTCAGGCATCACGCAACAATATCGGTCGCCAACGCCTGCCCCACCACACCTACGGCAAAATCAATCTCGCCCTGCCCCGTCAGGTCAACCAACAGCGTGGTCTGATCGCTCTGCGCGTAGTAAGTCAAAATCGCGTCCCCCGCATGCCCGGTGAAACCGTTGACGAAATTCAGCGAAGCAGCGCCATTCGCAAACCCGGCAATGCCCGACAGGTCGATCTTGTCCAGGCCACTCTTGAAATCCATGATCCAGTCCGGCTGGTTATTGGTCGAATCGCTGGCCGCGCCAAACACGAAAGTGTCCGCACCCTCGCCGCCCCGCAGCACATCGGCACCGCCGCCACCGTAGAGGATGTCGTTGCCCGCGCCGCCCAACAGATAATTGACCGCTCCGTTGCCGATCAGCAGGTCATTGCCCGAACCACCCACTGCGTTTTCCACGGTTACGCCGTAAGCAATGGATACGTTACCGACCAGACCACCGACGTCAGAGAACGAACCTTCATTGAGGTTGATTTTCTGGTTCTGGGTGAAGCCAGAGAAATTCAACGTGTCATCGCCGCCACCGTCCCACACCGAGAACACCAGTTTCGACGATGCCGAAGTGGCGCTGTAGAAATCGCGTCCGGCGTTGGAACTGAAACCGTACGTGGTGTTATCGGCGCGTGTCTCGCAGTTGGCGCCATACAGTTTCTGTACGGCAACGATATCGTCCAGCAACGGCGCCGAAGCATAGGCGCCGCTGCCGTCCTTGCTGAAGTTCTGGTCGGTATTGGCCTCGCTCCAGTAGCTCATCAGGCTATAGCCACGGGTGTCTTCGGCGTACTTGGCGTCAGCGTAGGTCGGGTTGCCATTGCCGGCGTTGTAGGCGCCAGGGTGCGACAGGCCGAGGGTGTGGCCGATCTCATGGGTCAGGGTCTGACGCCCGTAGTTATTGGTGTCCGGGGTTTTGTTGACCTGGTATTGATCGTTGATCAAATACCACGACTGGCCGTCATAACTACCGCCGCTCGGCAAGTAGGCGAACGCGGCGCCGCCGGTGCTGACGTCGTAGTTGCCAAACGTCATATGACCGTCGCCGCCCTTGCCTTCGGTGAAGGTGACGTTGGCGACGTCGGCCCAGGATTGCATGGCCAGCACGGCTTGAGCCTTTTGCTGGGCGCTGAATTCGCTGAAGTTGCCGAGTTTCGGGTTGTAGTTCGCCGGTTGGTCGGTGAGGAAGGTGTAACTGAGGCTGATCTTGCCGTCGGCATTTTTATCGCCCCACGACAGGCCCTTGCGCAGGATTTCGTCAGCGGCCTGATCGGCAGTGTATGAGGGCTTGCCATTGACCAGTCCTTCGCCACGGTCATACAAGTGGCTGAATGTATTGACTTCATCGTAGGCGCTGCTGGTTTTGGATGTGGCTTGAGCCATGGTGCACGTCCTTGTTCAGTGGTCAGGTGTCGCGTTGAACCTGACATGACCTGCAACCGCCGCGCTAATCAATTTCTCGATAGTTCCTGGCAGCGTCCCCGAATTACCCGTCATTTGCGGCAATGCTTTTTATCTGTATATCCATACAGATAAAAGTTGCCCCTGGCGCCAAGTCCGGCCATTCTGTGCGCCTGTTCGGACCTTGATCGACGATGGTGGTTATGCGGCTGTACCTCTGTGAAAAACCTTCCCAGGCCAAAGACATTGCGGCTGTGCTCGGCGCCAAGCGTCGGGGCGACGGCTGCTGGTTGGGAACGGACGTCACGGTGACCTGGTGCATCGGCCATTTGCTGGAGACCGCTCCGCCGGACGCCTACGACGCGCGCTACAAGCGCTGGGTGCTGGCGGATCTGCCGATCATTCCGGACAAGTGGAAAATGACCGTCAAACCGCGCACCGCCAGCCAGTACAAAGCAGTGAAACGCCTGCTCGGCGAGGCCAGCGAACTGATCATCGCCACCGACGCCGACCGTGAGGGCGAGATGATCGCCCGGGAACTGGTCGAGCACTGCCGCTATCGGGGGCCGATCCGCCGCTTGTGGCTGTCGGCCTTGGACGAGGCGTCGATCCGCAAGGCATTGGCCTCGTTAAAACCGGGAGCAGAAACGTTCAGCCTGTATCACTCGGCATTGGGTCGCTCGCGGGCGGACTGGCTGATCGGCATGAACATGAGTCGTCTGTTCACCCTGCTCGGTCGTCAGTCGGGTTATCAGGGTGTATTGCCGGTCGGTCGGGTGCAAACGCCGACGTTGCGGCTAGTGGTAGATCGTGATCGCAGCATCGCCGATTTCGTGCCGGTGCCGTTTTGGGCGATCGACGTGGAGTTGCTGCACAACGGCACGCCGTTTACCGCGCAGTGGCTGGCACCCTCGGATGTTTGTGACGATCAGGATCGTTGCCTGAATCAGGCGCTGGCGCAGCAAGCCGCCGTCGCGATGAGAAGCGCCGCCAGTGCGCGAGTGGTGAAACTGCGCACCGAGCGTATGCGCGAAGTGGCGCCCCTGCCCTTCGACCTCGGCACCTTGCAGGAAGTCTGTTCGAAGAAACTCGGCCTCGGTGCGCAGGAAACCCTCGACATCGCCCAGGCGCTCTACGAAACCTACAAAGTCATCACCTATCCGCGCAGCGATTGCGGTTTCTTGCCGCTGAGTCAGCACAGTGAGGCGCCGGGGATTCTCGCGGCGTTGCGTCAGGCCGACCCGAGCCTCGACGCGCTGCAGGGTTTTCTCGAACCGCAGCGCAAATCCCGGGCGTGGAACGACGCCAAGGTCAGCGCGCACCACGGCATCATCCCCACCGCAGCGGCAAAGAACCTTGAACGCCTGAGCGGCAAGCACCGTGCGGTCTACACGTTGATCCGCGCCCGCTATCTGGCGCAGTTCCTGCCCAACCATGAATACGATCGCACCCAGGCCGATTTTGATTGCGCCGCAGAGGCGCTGCGCGCGGTCGGCAAGCAAATCATCGAACCGGGCTGGAAACGCGCATTACCCGAGGCATTGGCACCGGCCAAGGGCCGTGAAGCACCAGCACCGCAAACCTTGCCGGCATTGTCTCAGGGCGTCGAGTGCGCGGTCGCAGATGTGAAGTTCAAGGATCTGTGGACGCAACCGCCCAAACCCTATACCGAAGGCGATCTGATCAAAGCGATGAAAAACGTCGCCAAGCTGGTGGAAGACCCGCTGCTCAAGCAGAAGCTCAAGGACACCACCGGTATCGGCACCGAGGCCACCCGCGCGTCGATCATTCAGGGCTTGCTGGATCGTGGGTACCTGGTGAAAAACGGCAAGGCCCTCGCCGCGACACCCGCCGCGTTCAGTCTGATCGACGCCGTACCCCGTGCAATCGCCGACCCCGGCACTACAGCAATCTGGGAGCAGGCACTGGACATGGTGCAAAGCGGTGAGATGAGCCTGGAAGAATTCGTCACCAAGCAAGCGGCGTGGATGAGCAAACAAGTAACCCGATGCTCTGCCCTGAGCCTGACCATCAGCGGCCCGCCACCCGCCGGCAAGGCTGCCGCGCCGTGGAAGAAAAAACGCAAATCGACGCGCAGCAAAACCGCCGGTACCCCTAAACGCACCGCGAAACCCGCAGCCAAAAAGTAATACACGCTACTGTTTCTGAAAGGTCATCACTTTCAGGAAGCCTAAGCATGCATAACGTCGAACTGCACCCCGCCCAGCGCGACGAACTGCAAACCCTCGAAAACCTGATGCAGTTCTACATGTATGACTTCAGCCAATGGCTGCCTTTGAAGCTCGCCGAGCATGGCTTTTTCAGCATCCAACCGAAAGACGAATACTGGCGCCATCCCGCAACCCAACCCTTCCTGATCCGGGTCGACGACGAACTCGCCGGTTTCGTGACCGTCGATAACGAAACCCACATCGCCAGCGCCGAACACAACATCGGCTACTTCTTTCTCGCCCGACGCTTTCGTGGCCAAGGTGTCGCGCAGTTTGTCGTCTCTGCCCTCTTGAGCCGAATCCCGGGTCAGTGGCAGATTTTCCATATCGATGCCAACCGGCCTGCACAGCGCTTCTGGGCCAGGCTGATGCCGGTATTGAGCGGCGGCGAGTTCACCTTGCTGCAGCGCGAAGTAGACGGTTATCCGTGTACGTTCTATGTCCTGCGCAGCCCCTTTTCCGTTGCGTGAACGGATCCTTTCTCATTCCAAAACAGCTTTGTCCGACAATATGTAGTGAACAAAAATAATCACTACAAAACCGTTGACGGCGTCGTTTTGCTTTTGCATGATGAAGACGTTCCCCGATCGGGAACATTGGTAATACGCTTGAGCAAACTCGTCTGACCGCCGAGTTGTTTTTTCCGGATACACGCTGCCCACAAGGCAGATTGAAGAAGCTGACCTGGCCTGAACGTCCAGTACAAGGACGAGAAGCGCTGGCGAAAATTCTCAAGACGCTTGTGGTCGACACTGAAAATGTCGACAAGGGCCTCCCGGTTTTCGCTGCTTCTCCTCGTTGTGACGCTATCGCGTAGCAGTTATTCAACACGACTACATGCAACAGATGCACGACCCCGTATTTCAAACGGGCGACCGCTGACGTCCTGGTTTCGGTGCCAGGGATCAACTAACCGATGGGCTCCCTGTATTAGCGAATCAACTTTGAAAGATCACCAAACTGGTCAAGGGGCAAAATCATGAATCTGAACAATCAACCCACTATCGAAGAACTGGCTCGTATGTTCGCTGCGCAAAAAGACAGCCTCGACAGCCATATTCTGTGGATCAGCAAATCGGGCCAAGTGCATATCGACTGCCTGGCGCCCCACGCTGGCGAAGAAGAGTTCGACCGCAACAATCAGAACCTGCTGGCCCGCCTGAAGATGTACCGCCGCGGCCAAGGTTATGTCGGCAAAAAAGCCGCGGCCGACAAGGACTTCATCGGTAATGTTCTGCAGACGCTGAAACAGGCGTGGGACTCGATGCAGAACAAGAATGAAGTTCGGGTGATTGATCGGTTCTGCTGATTTACAACTTAAATAACAAGAGGGTCTGCTTCCAGCTATGGAGCAGGCCTTTTTTTGTGTATGGCGTAAGCTTTGTGGTGTTAGTTAAATCTATCCCCTCACCCCAGCCCTCTCCCGGAGGGAGAGGGAGCCGATCTCGAGCGTGCTTGCGATCTCCATTCAACTTCAATATTTCAAGTCGGCGCATTAGCCAAAAACTCCTCGTTCAATCCCCTCGCCCTCGGGGAAAGGGAGTCGATCTGGAGTGTGCTTGCGATCTACATCCAACTTCAATATTTCAGGTCGGCGCATTAGCCACCAACACCTCGGTCAGTCCCCTCTCCCTCCGGGAGAGGGTTAGGGTGAGGGGCTTCCCATGCTCAACACCAGTTCCACAAACGCCACCGCCGCCGCACTGTGATAATTATTCCTGCGCCGCAACAACGCCGCCCCTCGCCGCGGCGCTTCGCTTTCTACCCGCAGCCTGCGCAAAGCGCGATCCTCAGTCGCAATCGCCTCCGGCAACATCGTCGCCATCGGCGAATGTCGCACCACCTCCAGCAGCGTACTGACCGAATTCACTTCAATACACACTTTGGGCGTGATCCCGTGCTGACGGAAATACTCATCCACCGATAGCCGCGTGATGAAGTCCGGCGCCAGCAGCGCAAAATCCAGTTGCGCAACGTCATCCGAGGTCAGCACCGCCGTGCTGTCGTAAAACGGATGCTCGCGCCCGACCATCACCCCCAGCGTTTCGACAAACGCCGGAATGCACTCGATGTCCGGGCTGCGCACCGGAGTAAATGCAATCGCGATATCCAGCGAGTCATCCGCAAGCCCTGCCTCAATGTCGTCCATCGACAACTCGAAGATCTGCAAATGAATCCCCGGAAACCGCGCCGTGTAATCGCGCACCAATGGCCCGACCAGATACGCCATGAACGTCGGCGTCATGGCCAGACGCAAGGTGCCACGGGTCAGATCCTTCACGTCATGCAACGCGCGCTTGCCCGCCTCCAGTTCCACCAACACCCGTCGCGCGCAATCAATGTAGGCCTCGCCGGCATCAGTGGGCTTTACCGTCCGCGAGGTGCGATCAAACAGGTTCACACCCAGGGTTTCCTCCAGTTGGCGAATCTGTTGCGACAGGGTCGGCTGCGAGACATGCAGCGCCTCGGCCGCGCGGGTAAAACCGCCGTGATCGGCAACGGCCAGCAGGTAACGCAAATGTCGCAACAGCATGGGCACACCATCTATAGGCAAGGCTTATGCGAAGCATTGTATATGGGTCTTGGACGCTATGGATAAATCGGCAGAAGATCAATCCCACACAGCAAGCCAACCCTGAAAGGAGTGACACCATGCAACAGTCCCACGCCTACAACGACACCAGTCTGGCCCTGACCACCCGCATTCTTGACCTCAAGGCAGGCAAAAACCTGTCCTGGCAGGATCTCGCCGACGGCACCGGCCTCAGCCTGGCCTTCGTCACCGCCGCCCTGCTCGGCCAGCACCCCCTGCCGGAAAACGCCGCCCAAGTCGTGGGCGACAAGCTGGAACTGGACGCAGCTGACGTCGCCGCCCTGCAAATCATCCCACTGCGTGGCAGCCTCAGCGGCGTGCCGACCGACCCGACCATCTACCGCTTCCACGAGATGATCCAGATCTACGGCACGACCCTCAAAGCTTTGGTTCACGAGCAGTTCGGCGACGGCATCATCAGCGCGATCAACTTCAAACTGGACATCAAGAAAGTCGAAGACCCGGAAGGCGGTTCCCGCGCCGTGGTCACCCTCGACGGCAAATTCCTGCCCCTGCGTCCGTTCTGATGTGCCCCGGCCCGCCCGCCCCCCGCGTGCGGGCCCACCGATCTCCATTGAAGAGGACACGCCCATGAAAGCCCTGATCGACGGTTTCCTGAAATTTCAGAACGAAGCCTTCCCGAAACGCACCGAACTGTTCAAACACCTGGCGACCACCCAGCAACCCGGCACCTTGTTCATCACCTGCTCCGACAGCCGCGTGGTGCCGGAACTGCTGACCCAGCAAGAACCCGGCGAGCTGTTTGTGATCCGCAACGCCGGCAATATCGTGCCGTCCTACAGCCCTCATCCGGGCGGGGTGTCGGCGACAGTGGAATATGCGGTGGCGGTGCTTGGCGTGACGGACATTGTGATCTGCGGACACTCCGATTGCGGTGCGATGACGGCGATTGCGAAGTGCAAATGCATGGATCACCTGCCCGCCGTCAGTGGCTGGCTACAACATGCCGAGTCGGCAAATGTGGTGAACGAAGCGCGGCCGCATGCCAATGACGCGGCGAAATTGAGTTCGATGGTGCGCGAAAACGTGATCGCGCAGCTGGCGAATATCCAGACCCATCCGAGTGTGCGCCTGGCCCAGGAGAAAGGCCTGCTGAATCTGCATGGCTGGGTGTATGACATCGAGACTGGCTCGATCGATGCGCTGTCCTCGGACCGCCGCACCTTTGTGCCGCTGGCCGAACAACCGGCGGCTTGCGCAGTTCAGGCAAACACCACCGAAGCTGCCTGAAATACACTTTGCCCCCTGTAGGAACTGCCGAAGGCTCGGGCCTTCGGCAGTTCCTGCGCAACGCAGTCAGCGTTTTACGGTCAGGTCGATCTGGCTCATGCGACTACGCACCGTAAACACACCATCCCCGGAAAGAATCGCGCTGCGCGCAAACAACCGCCCACTCTCCCAGTTCGAAAGCCCCAGTTCCGGCTTGTTCAGTGCGTACTGGCCATCGACCCATCGGGTGATGCCATTGCCCACAAACGGCGCATTCACCGCATTGTAGAACTGCTCCTGAACCTGCGCATCTTCGCTGATCAGCGATACGGTAAATTGCGGGCTGTAGCGGTTGAACAGCGCAATGGCCTGATCCAGATCGTCAACGATCATCAGGCTGACCTCCGGGGTTTCTTCCCATTCCCACTCGCGACCCAGCTCAGACTCTGCCAGCGGTTCGGCCAGTGCTTCGGTCTGATAACCCTCGGCGCGATAGACCTCGACCGTCGCGTTCTGCCATTCAGTGGGCAGGCAACTTTCGCTGCCTTCGACGATGTGCAATTTGCAGCCTTGGCCGCGCGCGGTGCCGGCCTGTTGCAGCGCATCGAGGAACAGTGGCACCAGTTCGGCGGCGCGCTCGCGCTGAATCAGGCAGACGTTCAGGGTGTTGCAGACTTTGCGATCCAGCGAATTGCGTACCACCGCCGCAAAGCGTTTGGCATCAGCTTCACGATCGGCAATCAACCACGCCCCACCGGTGCCATGCAGGCTGACCGCAGTCCCGGCCTGCTGGGCAATGCTGCCCAATTGACTGACCGCGCGCCCCGAACCACGAGCCACCGCCAGCGACAGACGCCGATCGGCAAACATCGCCCAACCGGCGGCGTGATTGACGCTCTCCACCAACGACACCGCGCCCGCCGGCAGACCGGCCGCAGCCAACGCCGGGTTAAGCGCATGTGTGACGATGGCTTGCGCCGTCCCCAGCGCATCGCTGCCAATCCGTAGCACCGCTGTATTACCGGTACGCAAGACACCGGCCGCATCGGCGAAGACGTTAGGGCGACCTTCAAAGACAAACGCGACGATACCCAGCGGCGAGACCACCTGCTCGACCTTCCAGCCGTCGTGTTCGACGCTGCTGATGACTTTACCGCGCGTCGCCGGCGCATCACGCCAGGCACGCAGGCCGGCAATCATATCGCCGCGCATACGCTCGTCGGCGAGCAGACGCGTGGTGGAACGCCCGCGTGCCTTGGCCCGCTCGATATCGGCGAGATTGGCGGCTTCAATCTGTGCCCAGCAATCCGGTGTTTCCAGGCGCTGCGCGAACAGATCGAAGAATTGACTGATCGCCTCATCGGACACCGCCGACAGCGCGGTAAATGCCGCCGCCGCACGTTCGATCGCGACAGAGGCCGCTTGTTGATCGGCGACCGGAATCAGCAACAGTTCGCCACTCACCTGCTCAACCAGCAGGTGATCACCGGGCTGAAAGCGCGCGGCCAGTTCGGGGCTGACCACGGTGACGCGGTTACCAGCGAAAGGGATCGGCGTGCCAGCAACCAGACGTTCGAGCGCAAGAGACATGAAGCGGATTCACCATGCAGAGGGCGGGCGCAAAATGTATAGGATTCTTCACTGAAATACACCTTCCGCAAACACCGCTATCCCGGTGGGAGCTGGCTTGCCAGCTCCCACCGGATTTTGTGGTGTTTGACTGATCGGGTCAGAACACCGACCAGCCAATCCGCGAACTGAGCATCTCCAGCGCCGCCATCCCCGCCAGCGAATTCCCCGCAGCATTCAACTCCGGCGACCACACGCACACAGTGAACTGCCCCGGCACCACCGCGACGATCCCGCCGCCCACGCCACTTTTACCCGGCAGGCCGACGCGATAGGCGAAGTTGCCCGCCTCGTCATACAGTCCGCTGGTGGCCATGATCGAGTTGACCTGCTGGGTCTGGCGGCGCGTCAGAATCTGTTCGCCACTGTGTTTGCAGAAACCGTCGTTGGCCAGAAAGCAGAACGCCCGGGCCAGATCAATGCAGTTCATGCGCAGCGCGCAATGGCTGAAATAGCTACGCAGAACCGACTCGACGTCGTTGTGGAAGTTGCCGAAGGATTGCATCAGGTACGCCATCGCCGCGTTGCGCGCACGGTGCTGATATTCGGAATCAGCGACCTTGGCGTCGATCATGACTTGCGGATTGCCCGACAGGCGCCGGACAAAATCACGCATCGACAGGGTCGGTGCGGCGAAGCGCGACTGGTTGATGTCGCAGATCACCAGCGCACCGGCATTGATGAACGGATTACGCGGTCGGCCACGCTCGAATTCCAGTTGCACCAGCGAGTTGAACGGCTGACCGGACGGCTCATGGCCGAGGCGTTCCCAGATCGCCTCACCCGAGTGATCAATCGCCTGCACCAGGCTGAACACCTTGGAAATACTCTGCACCGAGAACGGCGTCTCGGCGTCGCCGGCAAAATACATCTCGCCGTCGTTGCCATACACGGCGATGCCCAACTGATTGGCCGGCACGGTGCCGAGGGCAGGAATGTAATCAGCCACTTTGCCCTGACCGATCAGGGGCCGGACAGCATCCAGGATCTCGTTCAACAGCGCTTGCATGCCGGGTTCCGAAGTCTCGCCCCATGGGATTGCGGGGACACTGGGGCTAGACGCTGCCGGCGCGGGTCGAATCACACCGGCGGGTGTCGAGCAAAATGTTCCAGGCTCAAGCGCACACCCCTGCTATCGGAGAGCACCTGGTGGTTGCCTTCACAGTCTTTGACAGTTTCGCGACAAAGCTGCCAAAGATTGCTGGCCGGCAGCCACCTAGCATGGGCGCATCCACATGACTCTCGGGTGCCTCATGCCAGTTCCGTTTCGCACACTCTCCTTGTCTCTGACTTCCCTTTGCTTGCTGATTCCCGGCGGTTCGTTGCGCGCCGAAGACTGGCACACGACCCTGCATGCAGGCGTGGTCAACGCGCCGCGCTACAGCGGCAGTGATGAGCGGGTAACGGCGCCGCTGGTGGGTGTCAAAGTGGTCAGCCCCCAGGGCTTTTTTCTCGACACTGGTCGGGGATTGGGTTGGGGGTTTGATGAGGACAATTTCGGCCTCAGCGTCTACGTCGGAGCCAGCGATGTGCGCAAGGATCGCAAGAGCGGATTCAAAGGCTCTGACGAGTTGAACGGCATGGGTTCGATCAAATCACGCCCGGTGTTGGGCGTGGATGGCAGCTACCACATGGGACCGATCATTCTTGGAGCGAGCTTCGAGCATGCGCTGGAAAAGGACGAGGATGACCGCGACACCGGCTCGTCGTGGAATCGCCTGAAGCTGAGCATCAACCTGCCGTTGTATGAAGGTCGCTATGGCAAAGTGATCGGCGGGTTGAACAGCCAGTTTGGCGATGGCGATTACCTGCGCACCTGGTACGGCGTCAGCTCGGCGCAGGCTGCGCGCAGCAAGTTCGGCGCTTATGAGGCGAAAGGCGGGCTGATCAGTCGCGGTGGAGAGTTGACCTGGACGTTGCCCATTGATGAGCGCTGGAGTGTGTCTTCGGTGCTGGCGGTGCAGTACCTGAGTAGTGAGGCTGCGGACAGCCCGATTGTCGAGCGCAGGTTGCAGACTTCAGTGGTTGGGCAGGTGGCGTACAGCTTTTGATTTTGTGGCGTCTTTGATGACCTCATCGCTGGCAAGCCAGCGATGAGGCCGCCACTGACAGTGCAATCAATCCAGATGCGCCCAGGTCATGCGAAACGACGCCCCGCCCCAAGGCGAATCCCCGACTTCGACCTGCCCACCATGGGATTGCGAGACCCTCCGCACCAACGCCAATCCCAGGCCAAAACCACCCGTGCGGCGATCCCGGCTGGCATCCAGCCGCGAGAACGGTTCAAAGATCTTCTCCCGTCCATCCACCGGCACCCCCGGCCCGTCATCGTTGACCCGCACTTCGTAGTAATCACCCGTGCGCACCAGCGTCACCTCCACACGCTGCTCGGCATAGCGAATTGCATTGCGCAGCAGGTTGATCACCGCCCGTGCCATGAACCGTGGCTCGATGCGCACCGTGTCGAGGCGGCAATCACCGATCAACAACTGCACCCCCGCCGCCTCTGCCTCTAGCGCCACACTGCCGACCACGCTGTCCAGCCAATTGGCCGCCTGAATGTTCTCGCGCTTGATCACCGTCGCGCCGCGCTCGAGGCTGGCATAGGTCAGCAGCTCGGAGACCATTTCCTCCAGCTCGCCAAGGTCGGCGTACATATCGGCAATCAGTTCGCGATTCTGGCTGGCGTCCGGAGACTGCTTGAGCTGATCGAGCTCAAACGACAGCCGCGCAATCGGCGTGCGCAGTTCGTGGGATACCGCATTGGTCAATTCGCGCTGATTGGCGATGAGGCTTTCGATACGTGCGGCCATCAGGTTGAAATGCTCGGCCAGATCACGGATGTTCGAGCGTTTGGACAGCTGAATGCGTACTGACAGATCGTTGTCGCCGAAACGTTCGGCGGCCAGGCGCAGTTTTTCCAGATCACGCCAGTGCGGACGCACCCAGAAGAACAGGACGAAACCAATCATCACCGCGATCATCAGATACGCCGCCGCAAGGTAAAACGGCATCAAACTGGGCTCGGCCGGCAGACGGATACTGAGCAGCTGCGAGCCGCCATCAATTGAGCCGATGTAGTGGGTGTACTTGTCGCGGATCACCAGCCGCCCTTGAGCCAGCTCGGTTTTTTCCTTGTCGCTCAATGCCAGTTGTTCGGCTTCAACCAGCGTCAGCCCCGAACCGTAGTGCGGGCGAATGGCCTCAAGTTGCTTTTCCCGTGCCGGGCCGTCGAGGCCACGCAATAGCTCGCTCAGCGTCCAGGCCTGCCCACGCATCGCCTCGCGGTTGTAATCCTCCATCTGATAATCGAGCAGCGCGTCGAATGTGCGCTCGACCGTTTGCAGAGCCAACACCAGCCCCACCGTCATCACCAGGAACAGACCGAGAAATAACCGCAGCATCTACAGCTCCCACGCAAACGGATTGAACAGATAACCCTTGCCCCACACGGTCTTGATGCACACCGGTTCGCGTGGGTTGTCCTTGAGCTTGTTGCGCAATTTGCTGATGTACACGTCGACGCTGCGGTTCAGCCCATCGAAGGCAATGCCGCGCATACGGTTGAGGATGTCATCGCGTGAAAGCGTATTGCCGGCCGCACTGGCCAGCAACCACAGCAGCTCGAATTCCATGGTGGTCATTTCGATGATCTCGCCCGCCAGGCGTACCTCGCGGCAACTGCGGTCGATGCTCAACTGACCGAATTCCAGAGAACTGACCACGCCACTGTCCGGCGCCTGCCGCCGCTGCAATGCGCGCAATCGGGCCAGCAACACCGGCGGTTTGATCGGCTTGATCACGTAGTCATCGGCACCGGACTCAAGGCCCAGAATGTGGTCGAGATCGTCTTCCTTGGCGGTCAGAATCACGATCGGCGTGTCCGACACACTGCGGATTTCCCGGCACACGTGCAGACCGCTCTGCCCCGGCAGCATCAGGTCGAGCACCACCACTTTCGGTTTGAACTCATGGAACGCGGCCACGGCCAGATCACCGCGATGCACCGTGCGCACGTCGTAGCCGTGCTGTTCGAGGAAGTGCGCGATCAGTGCGGCAAGGCGCTCGTCGTCTTCCACCAGCAGGACTTTGCCAAAACCCAGGTTATCCATAACGACCATTTGCCAACCCATGTGTGAAGTGGGCGCCATTATGGCGGCAAACATTGTTGTGGCGTTTACAGCGGGCAGCAAAAACCGGCCACTGGGGCCGGTTTTCGGTGATGTTTCATACTCTTAAGAGTTTTTAACAATCTCAGGCAGGTACGCCGCTATGGAAACGGAACTCGTCGTCCGGCGATTCGATCAGTTCTTGCTCGGCAGCACGCACTTTCTCGATCACCTGAGCGATGTCTTTTGCATCGCCATATTGATAAGCCAGCTTCAGATAACCCTGAAAATGCCGCGCCTCGCTTTTCAGCAGGCCAAAGTAGAACTTGCCGAGTTCTTCGTCCAAATGCGGCACCAGTGCTTCGAAACGCTCGCAACTGCGCGCTTCGATAAACGCCCCGACCACCAGCGTATCGACCAGTTTCACCGGCTCATGGCTGCGTACCACTTTGCGCAGGCCCGAGGCGTAGCGGCCGGCATGCAACTGACGCAGCTCGATCTTGCGGCGCTTCATGATGCGCATGACCTGTTCGTGGTGCACCAGTTCTTCCCGGGCCAGACGCGACATCATGTTGATCAGATCGACGTGGGAATGGTACTTGGCTATCAGGCTCAGCGCGGTGCTGGCCGCCTTGAACTCGCAGTTCTTGTGGTCGATCAGTAGAGTTTCCTGATCGGCCAGTGCCGCCTGCACCCAGGTGTCGGGTGTGCGGCAGCCAAGGAATTCGTGGATTTCGGGAAGGATCATGGGGCTCACGGTAAAAGGTGTTCGAGCGAAGGCCGCCGATTATACCGGCCTGTCCGCAGACCACCAGCGGCGGGTGTTGATATGCATCAAGTCGCAGGTGTTGGAGCAGCAACTATAGTTGTGCAACGCCGTGCCTTTTCTTTGCTGGAGACTCCGCTCATGCAAGCCATTCGCAGCATTCTGGTGGTCATCGAACCCGAACACTCGGAAAGTCTGGCGCTCAAGCGCGCCAAGTTGATCGCCGGGGTGACCCAGGCCCATCTGCACCTGCTGGTGTGCGACAAGAAGCACGACCACGCTGCCATGCTCAGCGTGCTCAAGGCTGCGCTGCTGGAGGACGGCTACAGCGTGACCACTGAGCAGGCGTGGAACGAGAGCCTGCACGAAACCATCATCGACGTGCAGCAGGCCGAAGGCTGCGGACTGGTAGTCAAACAGCACTTTCCTGACAGTACGCTGAAAAAAGCCCTGCTGACCCCGGCGGACTGGAAGCTGCTGCGCCACTGCCCTACTCCGGTGCTGTTGGTGAAAACGTCCACGTCCTGGAAGGATCGGGTGATTCTGGCCGCTGTCGACGTGGGCAATGTCGACGGTGAGCACCGTCATCTGCACACCACCATCATTGATCATGGCTATGACATTGCCAGCCTGGCCAAGGGGCATCTGCATGTGATCAGCGCCCACCCGTCGCCGATGTTGTCGGCCGCAGACCCCACGCTGCAACTCAGTGAGACCATCGAGGCGCGCTATCGTGAACAGTGCCGGGCGTTTCAGGCGGAATTCGACGTCGACGACGCACATTTGCACATCGAGGAAGGCCCGGCGGATGTGTTGATTCCGTTTATGGCGCACAAGCTGCAAGCGGCGGTGACCGTGATCGGCACCGTGGCGCGCACAGGCTTGTCAGGGGCGCTGATCGGCAATACCGCTGAAGTGGTGCTGGATGAGCTGGAAAGTGATGTGCTGGTGCTCAAGCCGCAGGAGGTTGAGGATCATCTGGTGGAGTTGACGGCGAAGCACTAAAGATCAAAAGATCGCAGCCTTCGGCAGCTCCTGCAGGTAGATCGCATTTCCCTGTAGCTGCCGAAGGCTGCGATCTTTTGACTTTCAGGCGCCGAAGGCGTCCTTCAAAAAGCCAGGCGCGATGTAGCGCTGATAGTGCGCTTCCGACAGCAGGAAGAATTCCCGATCAATGGCATCGCGCAACTCCGGCAGATTCCAGTCACGAAACTCCGGCAGCAGCACCATGCCATACGCTTCGAGATTAATGATCACCCGCGCCCCCCGGGCAATCAGCTGATACGCCCAGCAATATTCCGACTGATGCGGCACGAAGCGGATCTTGCGCTGTTCCAGCTGCTGGCGAAGGCGCGCGGGATCGAAAATTTCGACCTTGCCCGCCATCACTTGTGACAGCAATTGTTCCAGGCGCAACCACACCGCACGCTTTTCCTCCTCACCGTAACCATTCCAGTTGATCACTTCGTGATGGAAACGCTTGCAGCCACGGCACACCAGATCACCGTAAACAGTGGAGCAGAGGCCGACGCAGGGGGTCTTGATGGTCTGATTGGGCATAAGGTAGGCAAAGGCACTGAAACGCGGAACAGGTCGGCATGTTAGCCCTTTGTCTAACATTCATCACCCCTCAAACATCAGGGACGAACTTACCTTTAATTTTTTTTTGCCGTAGAATCAGCCAGCCTTTTAAGGCGCCAATGTCCGTTAGAAGCTGTTTTCAAAGCGTCACGAGCACAGTCGTTCCTTCAGAGCGGTGTTGGCGAAGGGTTTTTCCAGCGGGGAAAAACCCAACGCCAACCCTCATCAGCTCCCCGTTCTGCAGGCGTAAAACTTTGAAAGCAGCTTCTGTAAGGAATGGTCGGTAATTCTGGCTAAGTGGCCCACAACGCCACGCACCGCACGAGTACGACCCTGTCGGGCGGAGCGTCCCGCACACCCGTGTGGGACCACTGA